>CAYJLQ010000047.1:0-9654 GCA_964370725.1 uncultured Treponemataceae bacterium | reverse complement strand
CCCCATTCATTTTGTGCACCCTTGTACTGTGCAAGATATATCCCACCTGCAGAACATACAACATTGAGTAAAACAAAAAACAAAAAATTAAACTGGTTTGCAACATTAACTGCTGCCATCATTTCATCACCAAGTGCAGATACCATAAAGTTATCTACAAGAGACACGAGTGCTGTGATAAATTGCTGAAGCATTACAGGTAATGCTATAGCTAATGCTTGACTATAAAATTTTTTATGCCCAAATAATGGTATTTTGTTCATTCTTGCCTCACAATTTCATTATATCTAAAAAATAAATAAATGCAAGAAGAAAGTCTGTATTTTTATATGCAAAAACAATTAGGAATGTATATTGACAAATGCACAATTGTGGTTCATAATAAATTTATACAAATGTGTTACTTTATTATTGAAGGGAGAAACGTATGAATCAAGAAGTTTTAAAGATGGTTCAAGAGCAAGTAAATAAAGAGTTGTACTCTGCTTATCTTTACTTAGCTATGGCGAGTTGGTGTTCACAAAATTCATTTTCTGGTTTTGAAAAATGGATGAGAACCCAAGTTAAAGAAGAAATGGCTCACGCAGCATACATGATGAATTATATTCAAGACAGAGGTTATGCCATTGAACTTGAAACTATCAAAAAACCAGAGGGAAGCTGGAAAAGTGTTCTCGATATTTTTGAAAGTTCTTATGCTCATGAAAGATTAGTTACAAAATCTATCACAGATATTTTTGTTAAAGCTAGAGAAGTGGTTGATATTAAGTCAGAAAGCTTTTTTCAATGGTTTATAACAGAACAAATTGAAGAAGAAAAAACAGTTTCTGAAATTATTGGAAGATTAAAAATTGCTGGAACATCAGGGGAAGCACTACTTATGTTAGATAAGGAATATGGCTCTCGCACTTTTACTATGCCATCTAACATTCAGTTCTAAGTACTTCAATTATTGAAGAAAACTAAGCAATTTTTTGAAAAAAAATAAGGCTGTCTAAAGTTAAGCAACTTAATAGACAGCCTCTTTTTTATGCTAGAATGCATTTCCCGCAGCAACTTCTACTGCAAGACCCTTTTTATAGTTTTCAATGTATCGTTCAAATCCTTTAACATCGCTTGGATCTGGGTTAATAGTACTTCCTTTAGAATCTGAAAAGATTTTAGATTCTAAGAAGTCTTTTAAGCTTTCATTTTCTTTTCTATTTAGCATAAAGCCTGCTAGAATTGCCATTCCCCATGGGCCACCTTCACTTGCTGTTTCCATAACTGCAATTGGAATATTTAAAGCATCTGCCATTATTTTTTGACCAACCTTTGGGGTTTTAAAAAGACCACCATGGCCTAATAAAGAATCTAAAGCTACTTTTTCATCAAAAAATAAAATATCCATACCAATTTTTAAAGTTGCCATTGTTCCATAAATTTGTGAACGTGCAAAATTTGCAATTGTCATTTTTGAATCTGGTCGTCTAAAAAAAAGAGGCTTTCCTTTTTCTACCTTAGTAATTGGTTCTCCTGCGAAATAGTTATAGCTAATAAGACCATCACAATCACTATCTCCTTCAAGTGCTTTTTGATAGAATATTTCATATAGTTCGCCCTTAGAAATAGATGTATTCGCTGAGCTAAACATTTCTGAGAACATTTTTAACCATGCATCTAACTCGGATGTACATGTATTACAGTGAACCATAGCAACAGGACTTGCACATGGAGTTGTAACCATATCAATTTCTCTATGTAATTTTTTTAGTGCTTTTTCCAAAACAATCATTGCAAAAATACTTGTACCAGCGGATACATTTCCTGTGCGTTGTGCAACGCTATTTGTTGCAACCATACCAGTTCCTGCGTCTCCTTCTGGAGGACAAAGTGGAATACCTGCAATAAGAGTACCAGTAGGATCTAATAGTTTTGCACCCTTTTCGGTTAAAACACCTGCTTTATCACCAGCTACCAGCACTTTTGGAAAAATGTTCTCAACATTTTTAGTAAAACCTTTCTCTGCTAATAGTGCATCTGTTTTTTTCAATAGAGAGCTATCATAATTCATGCTAATGCTATCAATTGGAAACATACCTGATGCATCACCAATACCTAAAACTTTTTCATCTGTTAGCTGCCAATGCACATAGCCAGCTAATGTCGTCATAAAATCTATATTAGCAGTATGAGAATCTTTTTCTAAAATACATTGATATAAGTGAGCTACACTCCATCGTTCTGGAATATTAAATTGTAATTCTTCCGTTAATATTTCGGCAGCTTTTACAGTATTAGTATTTCTCCATGTTCTAAAATCTTGCAATTGTTCGCCTGCAGCGTCAAAAGGTAAATATCCATGCATCATTGCACTTATACCAATTGCATCTACCTCTTTTAAAACACTACCTGTCTTATCTTTAAAATCTTCTGCAACCTTTGCAAACGCGTCTTGAACACCCTTCCATACATTGTTTAGCGAGTATGTCCAGTACCCATTAATAAGACTATTTTCCCAATCATGTGCACCACTTGCAATAACTGTACCTTTTTCATTAATCAACACTGCTTTGATTCTACTAGAACCTAATTCTATTCCGAGTGTCCTACATTCTGCCATTTTCTTTCCCCTTTTCAGTAGCACCTATACTACATTTCAATGTAACTATTATCACATGATTATTTTTATTTGTCAAGTTTGAGATTTGAAAAAGTAAATTTTTATCGATATTATATCTTGAATGAAATATAGTTATTATATATAATAAAAGCCTCAAGGAGAATATACATGCAAAATTTTGAATTTTTTAGTCCTACAAAAGTCATTTTTGGTAAAAATACGGAAACACAAGTAGGCAAAGCAGTGAAACAAACAGGCGCTAAAAAAGTACTTGTACACTATGGTGGAGAAAGCGCTAAAAAGTCAGGCTTATTAGATAGAGTTTGTGAATCTCTAAAGGAATCAGGAATAGAATATACAATGCTTGGAGGCGTAGTTCCAAACCCTCTACTTTCACTTGTTCGTGAAGGTGTTAAACTTTGCAAAGCTAATGATATTGATTTTATATTGGCAGTTGGTGGCGGGAGTGTAATTGACTCTGCAAAAGCAATTGGTTATGGATCTTGTGTAGATTTTGATGTTTGGGATATTTATTTAAGAAAAACTGAAGCAACCAAATGTTTAACAATTGGTTGTGTTTTAACAATTGCTGCAGCAGGTAGTGAGCTAAGTGCAAGTTCTGTTATTACAAATGAAGAAGGTCTTATAAAGCGTGGCTATGGTAATGATGTATCAAGATGTGCTTTTGCAATTATGAATCCAGAATTAACAGCTACACTCCCAAAGTGGCAAACAATGAGTGGTGTTGTTGATATAATGATGCATACATTAGAAAGATATTTTTATAAAGATAGCAAAAATGCTGATAACAATAGTATAATGACTGATTATATTGCAGAAGGTTTACTAAAAACTACTATTGAAAATGCACTAATATTAAATAAAAATCCTAATGACTATAATGCGAGAGCAGAAATAATGTGGGCTGGAAGTCTTTCTCATAATAACTTAACTCAAGTTGGGTACAGTCAAGGCGACTGGGCTTCTCATCAGATTGAACATGAATTAAGTGGAATGTTTGATGTTACACATGGTGCAGGACTTGCAGCAGTATGGCCTACATGGGCACGATATGTTGTAGATACTGATTATGCTCGTTTTGCAAAGTTAGGAAAGGCACTTTTTGCAATTACTACAAATGATGATAAAGAAGCTGCTCATCAGTGCATACAGAAAATTGAAGAATTTTTCGAGTCAATTGATATGCCGACTACTATTTCTAAATTGGGTGTAGAACTTACTGATGACATAATTGAGCAATTAGCATTTAAATGTTCTTTTGAAAAAACTAGAACAGTAGGATCATTTAAAGTATTAACCTTTGATGATATGAAAAAAATCTATTCTCTAGCAAAATAAGGCAAACGCATGCACACATTAATTGTTTACACACATCCTAGCGAAAAAAGCTTTACATTTGAGATTAAACAAAAAGTTATAAGTGAACTTGACAAAAAAGGCTGGAGCTGGGAAGAATCAGACTTATACAAGCAAGAATTTGTTACAGATATGAGCGAAAGCGAATACATTAGAGAAGCATTTTACAATAAGGAAACTCCACTTCCAAATGATGTCAAAATAGAACAAGATAAAATTATGAGAGCAAAAAATATAATTTTTATCTATCCTGTTTTTTGGACAGAAGCACCTGCCAAATTAGTTGGTTGGTTTGATAGAGTTTGGACTCTTGGTTTTGCTTATGAAGATTGTGTAATGCCAAACTTTGACAATGTACTATTTTTTGCAATTGCAGGAAATACTATGGAACATCTAACAAACAAGGGTTTTGCAAGTTCTATGGAAACAATAATGTGTAAAGATAGAATTGGCACAAGGGCAAAAAATTGCGCTATGCACATTTTAACAGAAACATCCAGAGGTATGCCGAACAGAGAAAAAATGATTATAGAACATCATAAAACTGTCTCTACAGTCATTGAAAATCTCTAACAATTTTTTAAGCATAGAAAAAAAGCACATTCATTATACGATGAATGTGCTTTTTCTATTTATACCTTGTTATTAGTATAGGTCAAACTTATGAACAGTTGTAGAAGTATATGTGTCCCCACTTTCTAATATACAAGATGGAAACTTTGGTTGATTTGGACTATCAGGATAACATTGTGTTTCAAGGCAGAAACCGTTATGTTTTTCGTACGCAATACCATTTCTACCACAATCAATATTTAAGAAATTACCTGAATAAAATTGTACCCCTATTTGATCAGTATAAACGGTCATTACTCTTTTGCTAGTTGGTTCTTTAACTTCCGCACAAAGTCGAAGCCCTTCTTTAGCTTTGTTTAAACAAAAACAGTGATCATAGCCGCCAGCTTCTTTAATATCTTTACCAATTAGCTTTGGCTTAGTAAAATCAAAAGCGGTAGATTCAACTGCTTTAATTTCTCCAGTAGGTATTAGGTCGCTTCCAACAGGTAGATAATGATCAGCATTTATCATCATACTATGAGAAGCTATATCGCCCTTTCCTTTTAAATTATAGTATGAGTGATTTGTTAAGTTCATTGGTGTGTCAGCATCTGTTTTTGCTTCATAGTGCATAATTATTTCATTTGTTTCAGTTAAAATATAGCTAACTTTGATTTTTACGTTTCCAGGAAAGCCTTGTTCCCCATCTTTACTCATTCTAGAAAACATTACACCTTTTCCAGTTTTTGTTTTTATAGCCTTTGACTTCCACACCATTCTATTATATCCGTCAAAGCCTCCATGTAAATTGTGCTTTCCATTATTTACATCGAGATTATATTCTTTGCCATTCAGACTAAAAGTAGCTTTTGCAATTCTGTTTGCAAATCGACCAACGAATGACCCAAAATAGGTATCACAATCTTTTATGTATCCATCAAGAGTAGAGTATCCTAAAACGATGTCATCTTTTTGACCTTTTCTTTCTGAATCGGTAGAGGATGGTACAACAATACTTGTTATAATACATCCATAATTTGTAACAGAAAATGACATAAACTCATTTGAAATTGTATATAAGCTAACTTTTTCACCGTTACTCAATGTTGCAAAACGTTGTTTTTTAATTTTCATTGAAAACTCCTTTCGCCAATGCTAACAAAAAATGGAAAAAAATTAAAGTCTAAAAAGTAGGATTTATCAAAATTTATTATTTTTATTTTAAATATGCTCAATTCTTACATCTTTTTTTTCGATAATATATTGGGTAGGTATTTGTAAATAATATAATACTTGCAGTAACATATAGTGCTTTATCAAAAGTATATTTAGGAGAACATATGAAACATTTTATTAGGATTGTTCCATTGGTAACAGTTGTTTTAATGACTATATCATGTTTAACAACAACAGAAACAAGTAGCGTAGAAACAGCTGAAGCAGTAAGTATTCAACAATTAATTATGGAAGGTAAAACTGCGGAAGTTCAATCATTGTTTCAAAGCGATACCGATATTGATTTAGCAGATACAAATGGTAACACAGCATTACACACTGCAGCAATGGTAAATAATGCAGAAATTGTAAACCTGTTATTATTTAGAGGTGCTAATTCTGAAATTAAGAATAATGACGGTGATACCGCATTGCATCTAGCGATTAAAAACAATGGATTTGAGGCGTCACTTTTGCTAGCTGCTATTGGTAGTAATATTTTTTCACGTGATGGCGATGGCAAAACCGCACTTGAATTAGCCTTAGAAACTGGAAGCCGCTTTAATGAAGCACTGCTTACAGAACACACAGGTGACTTACAAGATGTTCAAGGTCGTTCAGTTGTACACTACTTAGTTATGTATGAAAACAGAGAAGGCATTGAGTATGCAATAAGTTCAGGATTACCACTATCTGTAAAAGACAATAAGGGAATAAGCCCTTTACTACTTGCATATAGCCAAAAAAACTATGTTTCTGTAGATATAGCAGCAAAATTAATTTTAGGAAATGCAGCACCTGAGCGCGGCACTTATAGTTTTTTTGAAGATGCAATAAAAATGAGAAACCCATCACTTAGACTTGATGAAGGACAAACTCCAATTCACTTAGCAGTAATTTTAGGTGAAAAATATATTGCAGAATATTTATTAGAGCAAGGTGCGCAACCGAATGCTAAAGATAGTTCAGGCGCAACCGCTTTACATGAAGCGGTTCGATACGGATATGCAGATATTGTAAAAGAACTTATTTCTTATGGCGCAGATGTAAACACACAAGATACACTAGGAAAAACGCCATTATTAATTATAACACCTGAAGACACTCAATTTGAAATTTACGAGGCCCTTTTAAGTAATGGAGCAGATATTAATGCTACAGACTCATTTGGAGATACTGCATTACATATTGCCTCTTTAACTGAAGCAAAATTAGAAGTTCTTGAGTTTTTAGTATCTAAGGGTGCTGACATAAACGAAAGAAATAAAAAAGGTGTTACACCACTTGCGCAAGCTGTTGAAAAACGCATTGCAGAACATATAGAGTTTTACGCACGCAGAGGCGCAGATATTCATGCGGCTGATATAAACAACATTTCTCCTCTGTATCGTTCACTTGACGCAGGTTTAGAAATGACTAAGCAATTGATTAATACACAAAACATTTCTCTAAGGGATTCTATGGGAAATACAGCACTCCACATAGCAATTGCAAAAAATTCTAGCTTAGATCAAATTACATTTTTAATTGACCAAGGGATTGATGTAAACGCACGTAATAGAAATGGTCATTCTGCTCTATACTTAGCAGTTCAAGACAATAATAGAAGTATTGGGGAAAAGCTTCTATCAAGTGGTGCTGATGTATTTTCTACAGACAGCGATAATTCATCTCCATTACGACTTGCCCTAACATGGGGAGCTGTAGTAGAAGATTGGGTTTTGACATCTGAAGTAATTAAAGCTCAAGATGGAGCTGGGAATACACCCCTACACTATGCTGCAGAATGGAACTTAAATAATTCAGTTGTAAGCATAATAGAAAAAGGTGGAAACGTAAACGCACAAAATACAAATGGTGAAAGTCCTATTTTTAACGCTGTTAAGTCTAACAATATTTCTGGAATGGAGATTCTGTTACAAAACGGTACAGACAGAAACTTAAGAAATTATCTAGGTGATACAATAGTACACTATAGCGTTCGATGGGATGCAAGAGAAGCAGCAAGACTTGCAGTTAGCAATGGTTATGACATAAACGCACAAAACCTTTCAGGAAAAACTGCACTTCACCAAGCCTCTCGTACTGGTAAAAATGAAATGGTTGTATTATTATTACAAGAAGGTGCAAATATTCATTCATCTGATACAGCTGGTAGAACTCCGTTAATGGATGCAATCCAAGCACAAAGCATTGAAACAGTTCGCTTATTAATTGCAAATGGAGCAAGTGCTTCCATTCCAGAAATGTATGGTAGAAATGCTTATCATGAAGCTGTAGAAACCGAGAACATAGAGTTAATTAAAATTATTAATGCTGCAGGAGGAAATCCACTTGCACGCGACACACATGGAAGAACTCCTCTTTCACTAGTATTTGACAAAGACCTAAGTTTAGTTGAAGCCGTTTTATCTGGGGACGTACACTTAACAGATTCTGACGGAAACACTCCACTTCATATAGCAGTCATAAACACAACTAGTGAAGAAGTATTACGCTACTTAATAACTTCTGACTATTCTCCAGACAGAAGAAACAGTGAAGGGAAAACTCCTCTTCTACTAGCAACAGAAAAAGGTGCTAGCGAAGTAGTTGAAGCTTTTTTACTTGCAGGTGCAGATCCATTTATCATGGATAATTCTGGGCAAAGTTCACTAAGCTTTGCAATTAAATATAATGAAGAAATACTTAACCTATTTGTTCAATTAGCATCAACAAAAAGAGATATCGCTGGTGAATCTATTCTACACTATGCTGCTAGAGAAGCAAATTATGAGACAGTGCAAAGACTTATCTCTATGGGTTTAAATAAAAGCATTAGAAATATCTCTGGTGAAACAGCATACGATATTGCCCTACGATGGGATAGAGATGATGTAGCAACATTGTTAAAATAAATGCATTTGCAATATTGATATGAATACCGAAGAGTTATCATATCAATATTGCATTTTTTTTGTCAAGATAATTAGACAATAAAAGAACTTATCTAACAAATCAACATACAACTTAGATATTGGCTACTCTCCAATGTATGCCCAAGCAATATTTGAGTGCCATTCACCAGATTTGTTTCCAGTATTATAAAACTCAAATGCTGCCTCGCTTATTTTCCTCCCACCCAAATCGCTTAATTTAATTTGTAAGCAAACAACATTTCCTTTGTCTACTTCATTTACAATATCTTTAATACCACTTTGCATGTTAATGGGAACCATACTATCTAAGGTGCTAAGAATACCTTTTTTACTTTCATGACGTATTACTTTAGTTTCAAAATCAATTGTACTCCAGTCACCACTGGCAAATAAAATTCGACTTAGTTCATACGGTTTTTCAGGGTTTCTCTTCTTAATAAAAACAAAACAATGTTCTTCTGTTTCAATAAAACCAATACTACCTAGAACAAAATATGGTGCTGGACGAGACATTGAAAAAACTGAAAGTGAGAAAGATAGCAAAAGCAATTTAATAATAATTTTTCTATTCATATCATTATTTTAACAATATGCAAAAAATCTTTCAATGTAAACCCTTGCTCTTTTCGCAAAAAAACTATATATTACTTACATGAGTGAATCAACAGCATGGCTAGATGAAGCCTATGAACAAGTTTTAGAAGAAGAAAAACGAGGTTTGGACAGAAGACGTGTTCATGATCCAAGTTTAACTATAGAAGATGTGCAAGGCATTTTAGACCATTTATACGTAAGTGACGGTAATAACTGGGAAGGAAGAGGCCCCTTGGCAGATGTAGTACTTTCTGCAACAATTGCTGCATACGAAATGTATATTAAAGAATGGCAAAAAGAAATTAGGGCGTAATAGTAAATCACTCAAAGCAGAATATATACGAAAATCGCAAAATGAATAGTTCGTCTCAGTCCTAGAAGTCTCGCTACGCT
>CAYJLQ010000046.1:0-9872 GCA_964370725.1 uncultured Treponemataceae bacterium | reverse complement strand
TAATAACCTTTGATATAGACTATTTTAGAACAATTAATAGCTACTACAGTATGGATCAGGGGACAGAAGTAATTAAGGAGATGGCAAAAGCGTTGGGTGCTGCTTTTAAGAATACATCTAGTTTGATAGCTCGAAAAACAGCAGAACAGTTTTATGTTCTAAGAAAAACTGGTGAAGGTGGAAGTGCAGAATATCTATATGAAAATTATATTCTACCTAGTATAAGATTTGTTGTTGGAGAACATTATAAAGCAAGTCTTTCTTTTGGGTCTGTTGTAATAGAAAATTGTGATGATACTATTTCAGCCATCATTGCCTATGCTGATTATGCACGCATGAGTGGAAAGGTTCGACATGAAACAACCTTTATTGTGTATGACAAGGTCATGAATGAAAAATTTACATCTAAGCTTCATATAACTTTTAAAATGAATCAAGCTATAAAAGATAAAGAATTTAAAGTTTTTTATCAGCCTAAGGTAGATTTTAAGTCCCTTAAAATTGTTGGGGCAGAAGCTTTAGTTCGATGGATGCCTGCAAATGGTGATATTATTTATCCAAATGATTTTATAGATGTATTTGAAAAAAATGGTTTTATTTCAACTTTGGACATGTATGTGTTTCAGGAAGTGTGCCAGTTTATTAACGACAATCGCAACAAACTAACTATTCCGCCAATTTCTGTGAATTTATCGTCTGTTACAATCCTTGAAGAAAACTTGGTTGAAAGCCTCTTAAATTCTCTTGAAAAATTTGGGGTAGGGGTTGATGAAGTAGAACTAGAAGTAACAGAAACAGCAATTTTTGGTTCGGAAGATCTTTTCTTGACAAAAATTTCAGAATTAAAAAATTTAGGATTTACGGTATCAATTGATGATTTTGGATCTGGAGTTTCTTCTTTGAATAGGTTGTGTGCTATAGATGCAGATGTCTTAAAACTAGACAAAGCGTTCTTTGATCAAAGAGAAGAAAACACAAAAACGGCAATAGTAGTTGATGAAGTTATTACACTTGCAAAACGTCTTTTTATGAAAATTGTTGCAGAAGGTGTTGAAACATACGAGCAGGCCGTTTGGCTTAGAGACTTAAACTGTGACACAGCACAAGGTTTTTATTTTTCTAAACCAATTGATGAGAATATATTTAAGCAACAATTGCAGACGGGGAAAGTGTTTGAAATAAAACCGGATTAAGATTGTCATATATATTTAAAAATAGGAGCTTTTATGAGAAATTGGAAAATTGCAGTTCTCTTTGTGGTGCTTGGAACATTATATGTTTTAATGAGGTATGATGGTGAAAACAAGAGTTTTGCAGAATATATGAAACTGTACATGCAGGTACATATTGACAGAATAGAAAACACCGTAAATAGAAGTATCGAAAGTGGGCTTTTGTTAGAAAGTATGATTAGGTACCTTGAGCCTGCTTTTAATGAAAATACATATAATCATGTTGCGGGAGATATATTTGATGAAGAAACAATGATTTCTATTTCCTATATGCCTGATGGCATTGTGCAATGGATTTATCCTCCAACAGAAGATAATAAGAATGTTCTAGGACTTAATGTTTTTGAATTTGAAGCCACAAAACAAGGAGCCTACGAAACAAAACGGTCTGGCCATTATATGATTTCGGGGCCTCTTCCACTTCAAAGTGGCGAAATGGGATTAACAGTTCGAACTCCTATTTTTACAATTGATAATATTTTTTGGGGCTTTGTTTCAATTGTCTATGATTCTCATAAAGTAGCGTATGATGCCTTAGAAGTAAAAACATTATCAGATTTGGGTTTTAAATATGCAATTCACTCAAGCTATAATGGAAAAAGAATACCTCTACTAGTTAGTGAGGGTTTCGATTATGAAAAAGCTTTCTATAGTGATTTAAGGGTTGCAGATAATGTATGGGGCTTGTATTTATACAGCGATGATCGTGAAAATGAAAGAATTGCATTGCTGTTAGTTAGCATTATAGAAGCTATAGGTATTTGCTCTTTACTTTTAATTGTTTTTAAAGTTGTGCAAAAAAGGCAGCAGTTGATGCAAGAACAAATTTTCTTGGATCCATTAACAAAGCTTTTTAATAGAAAAAAATTAGATACCCTTATTTTAAATGAAAAAGCAAGAAAAAACAAACCTTTTACAGTTTTTTATTTAGACTTAAATAAGTTTAAACCTGTTAATGATACCTATGGGCATTTAATAGGAGATAAATTATTAATAGCATTTGCATCTAGACTTTCTCATCGTTTTGATTCTGCTACAACTAAAATCCGAGTTGGAGGAGATGAATTTGTTCTCTTTTTCGAAACAAGTTTGGATGATGCCAACTTACAACGTGTAAAGCAAAGACTTGTAACATTGGCAGAAGAGGTATTTGACATTGATGACTTAGAAATACATATTTCAACTTCAGTGGGCTTTGCACGATATCCTGATGATGCAGAAACGATGACAGATGTCTTAGAAAAGGCTGATGCAATGATGTATGAAGAAAAGCAAAAAAAACGAGAAGCACGATAATTGTTTAAAACCTGAGCTTAGGTTATTGACACTTTTCGTATTATTTGTTAATATAATGAACTCACAGTTGTAGATTATTTAGATATTTATAGGCGGTTTTATTATGTCAAGAAAATGTGATATTTGCGGAAAAGGCTCTTTAAGCGGAAACAGAGTAAGTAAAGCTTACAACCATACACGTCGTACTTGGAAACCAAACATTATCGGTGTTAAAACTGAAATTGGTGGAACAACATTTACAGTAAAAATGTGTACACGCTGCTTAAGAAGCGGTTATATTACTAAAAAAATATAATTTTTTCTTTTCGCGAAAAAGCCCTGTCATCAGTACAGGGCTTTATTTTTTTATGCCCCTTGCAAAGTACTAAAATTTGGGGTATACTAAGAATATGTTTTCAAGAAAAACCAAAATTGTATGTTCAATGGGTCCCACAGTAGAAAACGATGAAATAGTCGAAAAACTAATTTTAAGTGGGATGAATGTCGCCCGGTTTAACTTTTCTCATGGAGATCATGAAGAACACCGCGGTAGAATGGAAAGAGTAAAACGTTGTGCAGAGAAACTTGGCGCAACTGTTGCTCTTTTATTAGACACAAAAGGCCCTGAAATTCGCACAGGGAATACTTTAGAAGGTAACAAAGTTGCCTTTCATGAAGGCGAAATCGTAATCGTAACAGCTGATGATGCAATTACAAAGGGGTCAGAAAATGGAAACCCTGGTACACTTGCATTAAATTGGAAAGATTTTCCAACACGCGCCAAAGAAGGGGTGCGAGTCTTAATTGCAGATGGCTTGCTAGAGCTAGAAGTCTTAAAAACAGATGGAACGGAAGTTGAGTGTGTTGTTAAGAATAATGCAGAAATCGGTAGCAAAAAAAATGTAAACATTGTAGGTATTCACGCAGGGCTTCCAATTATGACAGAGGCCGATAAAAGTGATATTGCTTTTGGTGTTAGTATGGACGTAGATTTCATCGCTGCCAGTTTTGTAAGCTTTGCTTCCGAGGTTGTTGAAATTAGAGAGTATATAAACTCTCTTGGCTCAAAAGCACGCATTATTTCCAAAATAGAAAATGAAGAAGGCTTAGATAATATTAAAGAAATTATTGAAGCATCTGATGGGATAATGGTTGCACGAGGTGACTTAGGTGTACAACTCCCAACAGAACGAATTCCTTTAGCTCAAAAACACATTATTAGCGAATGTCATAAGGCAGGGAAACCTGTAATAACTGCTACGCAAATGTTAGATTCAATGATAGTAAACCCAAGACCAACTAGAGCAGAGCTTACTGATGTTGCAAACGCTATTCTTGATGGAACTGATGCAGTAATGCTTTCTGGAGAAACTGCAAATGGTTCATATCCTGTAGAAGCAGTGGAAACTCTTAATAGGATTGCAACATGTGTTGAACCATCTGTTGAATTCAAAATGAAAATGAGAGAACGCAAGTCGGTTATTAAAAGAGAAAATATGTCTCAAATTACCGCCCATAGTGCTTATGTTACTGCGAGAGATATAGAAGCAGCTGCAATGATTACCCCAACATTAAGTGGTAATACAGCGAGAATGTTAAGTATGTTCCGCCCAGAGCAGCCAATTTTAGGTATAACTCCAAATGAAAAAGCTGCGCGTCAACTACAACTAAGCTGGGGTGTGTTTCCGTTTTTAACAAAAATGGCAAATGACTCAGAAGAAATGATACAAACATCTGTAAAACTAGCAATTGATAATAAGGCTGTAACTCTTTCAGATAAAGTTGTTGTTTGTGCTGGTATTCCTCTTTCTAGTCCAGTTATGACAAATACTGTTCGGATTTTATTAGTTGGGAATATTATGGCACGTGGTTCTGCTGGTGGACATTCTAATCCAGAAAAAACTCGCTCCTCTGGTCGTATAATGAGAGCTGAATCAGGCGAGCAAGCTTTTTTAAGTATGCGAAAAAAAGCCGGAGAAATTTTGCTCTGTCCAAATTTAACCGAAGAGTATATTCCATTGCTACGTCTTGTTGATGGTGTTGTTTGTGAAGGCGAAAACTTAATAAGCCCTGAGGTTATGAACTTAATTAATCCTAATTTAGTATGGTTATCTAAGGTTGGTAATGCTGCAAAGGTTTTAGAAAACGGTTTAACTGTAACAGTCGATGCAAAAGAGTTTCTTGTGTATGAGGGAATGGTATAACGATAGTGTAACTATGGTTACGAAAGTTCTTTTAGTAAAATAGGAAAGCATGAAAAGAAGAAGAAAAGAAGAAGAACACGAAGAAGAAGTTCTTGAAAAACGTGTTAAGTATAAAAATCTCCCCTTGTTGGTTATTGTCGGTCGCCCAAATGTTGGTAAGTCAACTTTGTTTAATAGACTTCTTCACCAAAGACGGGTTATTACAGATCCAACGCCGGGTGTAACACGCGACCCAGTGTTAGAAGAAGCATATATTTTAGATAAGCCTGTTCGTATTATGGATACTGGCGGTTTTAAATTGGACCGAGAAATTGGAACAATGGAAGCTGTATTGGATGAGCTTGTTGTACAAAAAACACTTGAGTCTCTAAAAAAAGCAGACCTAATTTTGTTATTATTAGATGCAACAGAAACTACTGGTGAAGATGAAGAGTTTATTGCCTTGTTGCGCCCTTATTGGAATAAGGTTGTGGCAGCCGTAAATAAGACAGAAGGTGGTCGTTTCGAAAGCGAAGCGTATAATTTTCATAGATTTGGCTTTAATGATTTACTTTGTATTTCAGCGGAGCACGGAGACCATATTCCTGATCTTTGTGAGCTTTTAATTTCTAAAATGGACTTCTCTAAGATAAAAGAAGGGGAAGAAAAAGAGTTTATTAAGCTTGCTGTAATGGGAAAGCCGAATACTGGGAAATCGACTTTAAGTAACCTTCTTACTGGAACAGAGGCTTCAATTGTAAGTGATTATGCTGGTACTACACGCGATGTTGTAGAAGGCTACTTTAACTACAAAGGAAAAGATTTTCAAGTTCTTGACACTGCAGGTATTAGACGAAAAGCAAAAGTAAAAGAGAATGTAGAATATTACTCTGTAAACAGAGCTATAAAAACTTTGAACAGAGCTGATGTTGTTCTTTATTTGATTGATGCGCAAGAAGGTTTAACAGAGCAAGATAAAAAGGTAATTGGCCTTGCAAATGATAGAGGCTGTGGAATCATCTTTGTATTAAATAAGTGGGATACACAAGATCAAGAAAGAAAAACTGCTCGAAAAGCAGAAGATTACATACGTATTATGTTTGGTCATATGGCCTATGCTCCAATAGTGCAAATATCTGCGCTTGAAAATAAGGGTATAAAATCATTATTAAATACATCAATTGAGCTATATAATCAATTAACTCGTAAGGTTGATACGGCTTCGCTTAACACAGCTTTAAATGACTGGGTTGCAGCCGCTCCTCCGCATTCTACAGGATCTGCCAGGGTTAAAGTTCGCTATATTGTTCAAACTAATGTTAATCCTGTTAGCTTTTTATTATTTGCTAGTCGACCAGACTTTTTACCAGCTTCGTATCTTTCTTATATACGAAATAAAATTAGAGAAGATTTGGGATACTCAAAGATTCCTGTTTTGGTAGAATTAAAAGCAAGCCGAAAAAAATGGGAAGAGCGAGGGTAGTGTATAGATGGCAGGCTTTTCAATTGGCGAAGTAGAAGAAATTACAGGTGTAAAGGCTCACACGCTGCGCTATTGGGAAGAAGTAATTCCTTCTTTCTCTCCTGCTAAGGGAGATGGAGGAAGGAGACTGTATACAAAAACCGATATTCAACTTATTTTTAGACTAAACTTTTTAATTAGCGAAAAAAAATTTACAATTGAAGGTGCTCGGAATCAATTAATTTCTGAGGCCTCTTTGCCCCCTTTAGCCCAATCTACAATTCCTGAAATTAATAGTATGCGTTCAGAATTACTAGATTTGTTTTCACATATTAGGGCAAAGAAAAAAGGAAAAATACAATGAAAGGCCAACTTATAAAATCAAAAAAGGATTCTTTGTTTTCATTCTTGCAAGAAGATGAAAAAAAGGTATTAGATTCTTTTGATTCAATTGTGCAAAGCGTTAGTCCTTTAAACTCAAAACAAATGAGAACTTTAGCACAAAACATTCGTCAGTTGTCGCATGAATTAACAGATGATCGAGCATCAAGAAAGTCCGGATATATGAATGAAGCTGCAAGGTTGGCGGCTTATACGCGATATTTTATGTGGTGGAATCTTGTTAGATTAACAGCTGTTTTTTCTGCCCTTCCAAAAGAAGCTTTTGCAGAATTAAATGATTCTTCATATTGTTTAGATTTGGGATCTGGCCCATTAACACTACCCATTGCTTTATATTTATCTCGTCCAGATTTGCGCAAAAAAAAGCTTACATGGTATTGTGTTGATATATCACAGAATGCTTTGTCTTTAGGCGAAAATTTACTTTTAGCTGTAATGTCTAAACTAGAAGGGGAAGAATGGACTGTTATACGAGTAAAAGGCGAGATGGGGGTAAAAATAAAAAATCCTGTTAGTTTTGTTACCTGTGCTAATATGTTTAATGAACTTTTTTGGAATACAGACAAGCCTCTAGAAGAGCTTTCAAAAAAATATGGCACCATGCTTTTTAGTTATGCGCAAAAAAATAGTTTATACTTTATTGCTGAACCTGGGATTCCTCGTTCGGGGAGATTTGTATCTTTGCTAAGAGATTTTATGATTCGAAAAAATGCATCAATAATAGCGCCTTGTACGCATGAAGAAAAATGTTCAATGGATGGCCGAAAGGGTCAAAAATGGTGCCATTTTATTTTAGACGGAAGTGTAGCGCCAAAGGGCTTACAAAAAATGTCTACAAGTGCTGGTCTTACAAAAGACAGGGCTTCTATTAGTTTTGTTTGTGCCTCAACGGCTTCGCAATTTGAGCACAGGCCTTGCTCAGTTAGAATAGTCTCAGATTCAATTATTGTTCCAATGGGAGAAAAGCGTATAAAAAAATATGGTAGATATGCTTGTGCCCCTTGGGGATTAACCTTAGCAATGGAAGGAAGGGAACGTTATCTTTCAGGGGATGCTGTTGATTATAATTTCACTGAGGCCGATCTTAATAAGCTTCCAGTTGATGCAAAAACTAGGGCAAAAATTATATTGTAAAATGTCTTTCCGTCTTGTTTAGCGAGAGAGTTTTCTTCTTTTTACATCTGTACAAAATCTTTTTGTTTCAGTATAATTAGTATATGAGTACTTCATCTGATAAGGGAAAAAAAACAGGCATAGCAGCAGTTTTTTGGATTGTTTTAGCCCTTGTATTATTAATTGTTTTTCTCGTAAAACAAGATACTATTGTGCGAGTTTTAAAAGATACTAATTTTTTTGTTCATGTGTTTGGTGAGCAGCCCGCTTTTATTGAAAACTATGATTTACCCGAAGAACCTCCTGTAGAAAACAATACAGTAGTTTTAGATGAAAAAATTACAATTTCAAAAGAACCTACGGTTGAAACTATTCAATTATCGGATCAAGGTAGTAATAGTGTAACAGAAGAAGAAACCACGATTATTGAAGATACAGTAAAAACTGATGTTGCCATTGAGAAAGAACCAGTAATAGAAGAACCAAAAAAAGTAGAACCAGCTCCTACTGTCGCACAAAGCGTAACATCAAAACAATATTTATACTTTATATATGTTAACGGCGATGGTACGGTTGAACGAAAAGAAACTGTGCGTTCTGTGCCTAAAAGCACAACCCCATTAACAGCTTCTTTGGAAGCCCTTTTTGCGGGTCCAATTGCAGATGATAAAAGCAAAGGCTATGAGTCTTTTATTCCAGCTGGTACAAAACTTTTGTCTGTATCAATTCAAGATGGAACAGCACTAATAAATGTAAGTGAAGAGTTTTCGTTCAATAAATATGGCGTTGATGGGTATTTAGCACAACTTATGCAAGTAGTGTACACAGCCACTGCCTTTAACACAATAAAAAATGTTCGTTTCTTTATTGAGGGAGAACAAAGCTCCTATCTTGGCAATGACGGTGTATGGATTGGCTCCCCATTAGCAAGAACTGATTTTAAATAGAGACTATTTTATAAAAGATTCAATCTTCTCATTAAAATAAGCTTCGTTTGAGTAATAGAAAGTATAAAATGCACTTATTGACGTTAAATCATACAAACTAGATCCTCCTGCATTAACTTCTGGAGTGTTCACAATTTTTGTGTCCTTTGTGTACGTATTGCTTTGGGGAAGATAAATTGTGTTTGAAACAATTAGACTGTCTTTTTCTTTATACACAGATTGGTGGGGTAAATACACATATGATGGTGAAACGCTGAGCGATAATTTTTTTGATAAAAAGTCAAAAATTCCATAGCCTTTTTCTGCAAAAAATTCTTGGGTCATTTCAATCTCATAAGAATATAAGAGAGCATCATCATTTATAAACCAAAAATTGCTTTCATTTTCTACCCAAAGGCTGTCCATGTTTTTTTGAATTAAATTCGGATCGACTTGTTTAGACGGCATGTTTGGAAAGCCTTTAAAGTCAACAAATGTTGTGTCTTCGCTAGTCATTAATTGACCCATGGTAACTGCTTCTAAGAGCTTCTCATTTTTAGATGTTATACTGCGTAAGTTAAAAACAGGTATTGAAAAATCATACTTTACTACAACATCTCCACCGTATTGGAAAAAATCCTCTGTTTTTGTAACAGTGCTGTCTTGTAACGTGTTTGCAAGTCTTCTAAGCTTTTCTATGTCGGTTGAAGTTTCAACTGGGAAGTCAACTTTTTTTCTTCTTGAAGCAAATTCATAAAAAAGATCATGCAAATAATTTATTGTTGTATTGTCGTCCATTGTAACATGGCTTACAATTTTTTCTCCAGTCATAAGCACATATGATTGAGTTGGGTCAATAGTAATAAGCAATTCAATCTCATTTGAGCCCATTTCGGGGTTTGGGGCAAAATAGCGAATTGCATATGTTCCCTTGTCATATTGTAAAAAACCTATATATGTTTCTGCTGTAAAAGAATAATCGCGATAATATACAAATTCGCCTGACTCAGTTGGAATAATGTCAGTAACTCCAGGTATTGCAAAAAGATTTAAGCATAACAGAGCTAAAAGAATGATTGTCAGTAATTTTTTCATAAAAACCTCGTTTAAGAAATATCATGTTTTGCTACAACAAGTTCAATAATATGATGATGTAGGTTTCATGATAGAAGTATTTTTTATTAATGGCGTATACTTCATGCAGATTTGCCATAAAAATCTTAAAAAAAAGTCACCTCTTTTGAGGTGACCTCTTATATTAAATATCGGAAATATTATT
>CAYJLQ010000045.1:0-10076 GCA_964370725.1 uncultured Treponemataceae bacterium | reverse complement strand
AAATTCGCATTAGGCAAATGGTCGCTGATGGTAAATTAAAAGCTTACGTTACTGTTACATTTGATGATTGCTTTGTAGTGCACAATGTAAAAATTATTGAAGGTAAAACAGGGCTGTTTATAGCTATGCCTAGTAGAAAAACTAGCACAGGGGATTATAAAGATGTTGCTCATCCTATTTCACCTGAATTCAGAAATGAATTACAAGACCGAATACTCGCAGAGTACGAGGCAGGCAACGTTGAATTGGGATCTACACCAATTGATGAATAGGGCTTGAATAAAAAAGTCTTTTGCTGTATAATAACGCATTATAACATAACTCACTGCTTTCATGCTGGTGGGTTATGTAAATAATATTGAGTCGTCGGCAAGTGGTAAGCCACCGGTTTTTGGTATCGGCATTCCGCAGGTTCGAATCCTGCCGACTCAGCTACGGAAAAACTCTGGCGTGACGAACGATGGGGAAACAACATACTTGTTCAATTGTACATTCTTAGTGCAAACTTGAATGTGGGTGTCTATTTAATAGGCACCTGTCTTACCTTTTTTTTCACACATATTTTGTTTTTCCCATTAACTTTTTAGGAGTATTAAAATGGAAAGACTAGTAATCAATGCTAAAACAAGAACTGCAACAGGTAAAGGTGTAGCTCGTCGTTTAAGAGCAGAAGGGCAACTTCCTGCTGTTATGTACAATTCAAAAGGCGAATCTGTAATGTTAGAAATTAACGAATCAGAATTCTTCAAAGTTTGGAAACAAGCAACACCTACAACTCTTATTTCACTTGTGTTAGATGGTGATAAGGGACGTTTAGCTTTTATTAAATCAACTGATTACAATATTATTTTAGACAAAAACATTCACGTTGACTTCCACGCAATTGATGAAGATAAGCCACTTGTAGCAACAATGAAAATTCTTACCTCAGGTAACCCAGTTGGTGTACGTGATGGTGGTGTATTTGAAAAAGGTGTAGCAAAAGTTGAAGTACAATGTTTACCACAAGACTTACCAATTAGAATTACTGCAGATGTTTCAAACCTAGCTTTAAACGAAAACATTTGTATTAAAGACTTACCTTTTGCTAAGAACATTACTGTTCTTTCAAACCCAGATGCAGTTGTAGCAACTGTACGACCAATGCGCTAATATTGAAAAAAATGAATAAAGAAGCCTTGGGAAATACTCAAGGCTCTATTTTACATAATCCTTCACAAACTTTTGGTTTTGAAAAAAATGATGATTTATACAGTATTGTAAAAAATGACATCAATTTTTTTCTGTATGGATCAAAGGATATCGTGAAGGATTTTGTTTCTAAAGAGTCTAAGAATGAAAATGTAAAAATTTTATTAGCTGTATCTGGTGGAGTTGATTCTCAGGTTATGCTACATTGTGTTCACTCTTTAACAAAGCTTTTTAATTATTCCTTATCGGTAGTTACCATTAATCATAATTTGCGTGAATCTAAAGAAACAAAGGCAGATGCAGATTTAGTATATAATTACTGTACAAATGATCTTGGATTACCTTGTAAAATAATTACAATTGAAAAAAACGCTATTGAAATTATGAGTAAAGAACGGGATAGGGGTATAGAAGAAGCAGCACGACATATTCGTTATAAGCATATCAAAGAACATGCTATTACTATTGGAGCTCATGTAGTATTTTTTGCTCACAATAAAAATGATCAACTTGAAACCTTATTACAACATTTTTTACAAGGTTCAGTTGCTGGCATTTCTGGTTTTGCAAGTAGTGGAATACGACAATATTTATCTTTTCCTTTTAGTGAAAAAGGTAGTACTACAGAAAGTGTTTTTTTGTTTAGGCCATTGCTGCGTGTTTCTAGAAAAGACATTGAAGCATATGCAAATAGATATTCCATTCCTTTTAGAACTGACAGTACTAATGATGAAATTACTTACCTACGCAATAAGCTTAGGCACACGCTTGTTCCAGTATTAAACGATTTTTTTCCTGGTTGGGAAACGGGTGTGCTTAAGGGTAGCGAAAAAGCATTTCAAGAATCTTTATTTGTAGATCATTTAGCGTCAAAGTTAGTTTGGGAAGAAGTAAATGGTGTGCGTGTAAAGATAAGTGATTTTTTAGAACAAGGTTTTCCTGTTAGAATACGAGCTTTGTACAATGCATTTAAGTTAGTAAATATAGATGGACGAGTTTCTTATGATGTTGTAGAAGCATGCGCTTTAGGTCAAAAAAGAGTAGAGGGCTCTGGCGTAGAAGCGTTTCATAAGGGGGGCTATCTAATAGTTCGTCCTTTAGAAACTAAATATAAAAATAATGATACTATATGTATAGATGTTACTAAAGAAGGTATATATAAAACAACGTATGGAACCTTTGAAGTAAAAGCAACGGTACAGAAAAGTACATCTTTTGCCGATATTGAAAGTGGGAATTATTATATTGGTAATTTTTTACTACCATTAAAAATTCGGAGTAAAAAACCAGGTGAAACAATTCTTACAGCCCAAGGTACTCATAAATCCGTAAAGAAAGTGTTTTCTGAATGGCGTGTAGATGAGTGTCATCGTAATGCAATACCTTTTATTGAATATAATGGTGAAAGTATTTGTATTTGGGGATCCCCGTATGGGTATTCTAACTGGTATGTAAAACAAGATTTTGAAGAAGAAAGACAACAATACTATATTCAATTTATAAGGAATAATTGATGAGCGATAAAAAAAAGATTATACCAAATCAAAAAACTAATGAGCAAAATAGGTTTTCTAAAAAACCAGATGATTTAAAGCAATCACCTCCTACTGGGCGTTTTGGAATGACCTTGTTTATTTTAATGATAGGGTTTTTATTATTATTTATGGTATTAACTAGACAAAACTCATCTTATCCACAAATTTCGTATACCGATTTTATTATTGCAGTTGAGCAAAATCAAGTTAATGAAGTGCAAATAACTGATCAAAAAACTATTATTGGTAGTATGCGATCTGCGACTGGTGAAAACTCTTATTTTCAAACGGTAATACCGTATTCAGATAACACACTTATACAACTGCTTAATGAAAAAGGTGTAAATTTAACAGGTAAAGTTTCTTCTCCAAGCATTCTTAGTTCTTTATTAAACTTTTTACCACTTCTAATAATGGTATTTTTTGTATTTATGCTTATGAGACAAACTGCATCTCAAAATAATCGTGGTATGCAGTTTGGAAAGAGTAAGGCACGAGTTTTTGATGCAACCAAAAAGGAAAAAGTAACTTTTAATGATGTAGCAGGGCAAGAAGAAGCAAAACAAGAACTTGCAGAAATTGTTGATTTTTTAAAAAATCCTAAAAAATATGAAAGTATTGGCGCAAAAATACCCACAGGTGTTTTGCTAGTTGGTAATCCAGGTACAGGTAAAACTCTGTTAGCTAGAGCAGTAGCAGGCGAAGCAGCTGTTGCATTTTTACACATCTCTGGGAGTGACTTTGTTGAAATGTTTGTAGGTGTAGGGGCAAGCCGAGTTAGAGACCTTTTTGAACAAGGGCGAAAAATGGCTCCTGCAATTATTTTTATTGATGAAATTGATGCCGTAGGTAGAGCTAGAGGTGCTGGTTTTGGTGGTGGTCACGATGAAAGAGAACAAACTCTAAACCAAATGCTTGTTGAAATGGATGGATTTGAAAACAAGGATGGTATTATCATTCTTGCAGCAACAAACCGCCCTGACGTACTAGATCCTGCTTTACTTAGACCTGGGCGATTTGACCGACAGGTAAATGTTGTTTTACCAGATATTAAGGAAAGAGAAGCAATTTTAAAAGTTCATGCTAAAAAGATTAAGCTTACTGATGATGTAGATTTAAATAAAATTGCAAGGGCTACGCCTGGAATGAGCGGTGCAGAACTTGCTAATATGATTAACGAGTCTGCTCTTTTTGCAGCTCGAAAGAACAAGAAAAAAGTATCTTTGGAAGAGATGGAAGAAGCACGTGATAAACAGCTTATGGGTGTTGCTCGCGAAAGTATGGTTATGCCAGAAAAAGAAAAAGCTATGACAGCTTGTCATGAAGCAGGACATGCACTTCCATATTATTACTTAAAAAATGCATCACCACTTCATAAGGTAACAATTATTCCAAGAGGACGCGCATTGGGCTTAACTATGGGCTTACCCAAGGAAGATTCATACTCTCATACTAAATCTTGGTTAAAAGACCAATTGGTTATTATGTTTGGTGGATATGCAGCTGAATCTATTGTTTACGGAGATACAACAACGGGAACTCAAAATGACATACAAAGAGCAACTGATATAGCTCGTCGTATGGTATGCGAGTGGGGTATGTCTGAGCAATTGGGAACAATGGCATTTGGTCAAGAAGATGAGCCAATTTTTATGGCAAAAGAAATTGAAAGACGAAAGGGATATTCCGAAGAAAGTGCTAAAAAAATTGATGAAGCAGTTAAGCAAATTATCGATGAGGCTCTTGATACATGTAAGGGTATATTAAATAAAAATAGAAAAAAACTTGATTTATTAACTAAAACACTTATTGAAAAAGAAACTTTAAGTGATAGCGAAATTAGAGAGCTTTTAGGATTTAAACCTTTGGAAAATATGCTTGAAAATGAGCAAGAGTCAGGTACTGGCATAGAAGGGCCGCATATACATCTTAAAGAAGATTAATAGTATTATTTACCAATAAAAGGAGTGCAAAATGCTTAGAGTTCGATACGCATGGTTAGTTTTATTGATTTCTTGTAACTTTCTAGTGCTTTCATTTGCACAAGATTTTTCTGATAGTAAAGAAACTCTTCCTTATACCATAAATAATCCTTCCACTTTTAATAAGACTGCTTTACAATATTTTTCTGTAGCGCAAAGCAAATTAATTGAGCAAGAATGGCAAAGTGCTTATGCGCTAGCAGATCATGCTACTATATATGATGATTCAATTGCAGACCTTTATTATATAATGGCAATAAGTTTATACGAGCAAGGCGCTGAGTATTATAGAATTATTCCTCTATTGGAAAAAAGCCTTGATAAAACAATAGCGGCTTGGTACAGTTTTAATAGGGATTCAGCACGTACCATGCTAGCGAGATGCTACGTTATGACTAAAAATGCTGAAGGTGCAATTGCTATATTAGATGCACCTTCATATCTACAAACTTCAGATGCAATGTTAATTCGTGCCAATGCTTTTTACGTGCAAAAAGACGTTGAAAAAGCTAGAATGTATGTATTAGAAGGTGCATCACAGCATCCTTTTGATTTACGCTTTGACGAATTGTTTTATACTTATGAATACCGAAATGTCTCTATGGAGAGATATGATACTTTTATTGAAGAAGACAGTGAACAAGCTGAGAATCCTGAAATAGTTTTACAAGAACAAGGTTTAGGCTTTTATGCATCTTTTTTTAATGCGCGGCAAACACAGTTTTCAAGAACAAATTCAAACTTACTTTTGTATTCTGCAATTTTTACAGAGAATAACGTTGAAAAACATCGCTTACTACAAGCATGGAATGCACAAGGCGAAAAAGATCCTTTATATGCCTTATATGCTTTAAAAGAGAACATTCTTAGTGAAGAGCAAGCGTTTGAGTACATGCTCACTTTTTTTAACGATATATCAATTACAATGCTAGTAGACTTTATATCATTATTAAGCGAAGAAACTGTAATAGACAATGCACGAAAGTACTTTAACAACTACGAAGGAATAGTACATTTTGATGTAGACGGCGACTTAATAAATGAATTAATAGTATATTATGAGCGTGGGCGACCTTCTAAAATAAGTTTTGATGAAAATCAAGATGGTATGCTTAGTTGGGAAATGCTTAATGATTATGGAGCTCCTCAAAGCATTGAATTTTTTGAAGATGATTTATATTTTGACTATAGTACATGGCCCTTTGTACATAGTGTAACAAATTCGAGCAATGAAACAACGTTCTACCTAGTTGAAGACACTATTGCGCACAAAGTGATAGACTTTGTGGAAGTAGACGCTTTTAAGAGTATTTTAAGTGTTTCATTTTATACTCCTAGTATTCTGGACGAAAAAGAATTTTTAACTATGGACTTATTTAATGCTTCTTATTTAGTTGATACAAAGGTTTTTGAATATGATGATAGCAGGGTTCGATACACTGTATTAGATGGAATAGTCAAAAGTGCTATGTATACACAAAATGAATATCCGTATGCATATTTTTACTTTGATAATGGTGTACCTATCTCTCGTAATGTAGATAAAGACAAAAACGGCAGTTATGAAGTTCTTGAGTTATATGCTCAAAGCGATGATAAAACACTATTTTCTGAGCAGTTATTTCATGAGATCTTTGCTTTTGAGCATCTAGCGCAAGGTCAATATATTCAAAAAGTACTTGTTGATTTGGATAATGATGGTTTAGATGATTTTTCTGAGGAATATATTGAAGTAGGGCGAACTATTGCACAATGGGATAGCAATAATGACGGTTCTTGGGATGTGCATTTTATAAGTGATGCAAATTCTGCTCAACAAGAAGTGCAATATATACATCCTTTTACAAATGAAAAAAGTTCAATACTCATTGAAGATGGTATCCCAATACAAGCTAATGGAAAGATTATTTCTCTAGATGACGCCTTTAACTTTTATTGGATTGGTGAAAATGTCGGAAGCTCTTATGCTGAAAAAATAATTACAGAATTGTCTCTTCGTGAGTCAGCGGTAGGTTTACTTGTAACTGATATTTTATGGAATAGCGAAAAAGAACAGTTTATGAGAATTGTTGGGATAAAAAATGGAGATATGTATTTTGGTGAAGTATATTTTGAATAAGTGTATTTTTTTATTGTGTATTATTATATTTGCTAGTTGCCAAACCAATTCAGGTTACGATTACACTAAGCCAGATTATACCGATATTGAAATTTTAGAAAATGAAATAGAGCATATAAATACTATTGGAAATGATAATCAAATTGAAGCACTATGGCTATCATATTTACTGTATGAAGAAACTAACTCTGACAAAGCTTTAGATTTATATAATTCTAGAATAAATAGTCTTTTTCAGTATCGTGCGGATTCAATATTGCAAGAACAGTGGGGAGATGTTGTACAAATATCCCAATCATTATTAACATTGGGTAATTTTCTGCCAGAAGCTTTGACCATTGATTTTGATGAAGATTTTTTAGAAAGCTATAACAATGCTATAAAAGCGTATGAAAGCCTTGCTAACTTAAAAACACCAGTAAATACACAAGGAAATTTATCCAATGTTTCTACTTTTATTACTGGTGTAGTTACCGTTTGGGTTGACTTGGGTGTAAGGGTTGAAAGAGGACTCGGATACCCAAATAGAAGCCTTGGATCTGGGTTTTTTATTGATGAGAGAGGATACATTGTAACCAACCATCACGTAATTTCTGAGCTTGTAGATCCAGAGTATGAAGGTTATTCACGTCTTTATATTAAGCTTTCCAATGACTCTGAAACTAGAATTCCTGCAAAAGTAGTCGGATGGGATAAAACACTCGATTTAGCTTTATTAAAAACTGAGGTTACTCCTTCCTATGTTTACACACTTGGTTCTTCTCAAAACCTAACTGTTGGTAATCCTATTTATGCAATAGGCTCCCCTGTAGGATTAGAAAATACTATTACATCGGGTATTATTTCAGCATTTGACCGTCAATTACTTGCAACTGCTGCAGTAATGCAAATTGATGCTGCTGTTAACTCAGGTAACTCTGGTGGCCCTCTTATTAATACTAATGGGGAAGTGCAAGGTATTGTATTTGCAGGTCTTCCTACATATCAAGGGTTAAATTTTGCTATACCTGTTGAATACTTAAAAGCAATTCTTTTGCGCTTGTATTCAGAAGGTGAGGTTACTCATTCGTGGATGGGAGCATATGGCAGAACTATTAAAGAATACCCGTCTGATGAAGAAGGAAGGGGAGTTGAAGTACTTTATGTAATGCCTGGAAGCCCTGCTTTTCATGCTGGTTTAGAAGTTGGTAGTATAATAACTGGAATAAACGGAATTAAAATAACAAGCATTGAATCATTGCAATTTGCTTTGATACATGCAATTCCTGAATCTATTGTGAGTATAGAGCATGTAGAATCGATAGGTGGGGAACCTTCTTTCCTTCCAGTATACTTGGATGTACGCCCTGAAAATCCAGGTCTTGCTATTTATGAGCGCGAACCAAGTTATAAAATGGTTTATCCAATGTTTGGTATGGAACTTACACCTTCTTCAGTTGGAAATAAAAATCAGTTTACCGTTCAGTCTATAATTAAAGGTAGTATTGCAGACGAGTCAGGTTTTTCTGTTCATGACCCTGTTGAAATTCGCAAAACAGTTCTTACCGAAGAAAAAGATGCTGTATTTATAGAAACTTTTACAAAAAAGCGCAAGAGCGGATATTTTGAAGTAAATGTGTCAGTTGGGGCAGCTTTAGATAGTCCATTTATTTTTTAGTTAACGTACATGCGATTGTAGCCCCGCGCATGCGTCCGTAGTTCACTGAATATGCCTGTAGCTTATTCAGTGAACTGTCGAGTTTGCACGAAAATTAGTTATTTTCGTGCAAACATCGCATTGTATTAAGAGTAGCACTGAAAAACTGAAGTTTTTCAGTGCCTTAGCATACTTGCGAAGGGCGAAATGAGCGCTAAAAGCACTCTATACGACCATAATATAAAAATAATTCATCATGTATAGACAATTTGCCCTTTTTCCTATAGAATAGTGGCTAATGAAAGACTTAAAACTAAAACGCAACTTTTGTATTGTTGCACATATTGACCACGGAAAGTCGACCCTTTCTGACCGCCTAATTCAAAAAGCACGCATTGTTGACGACCGACAATTTCAAAACCAAATTCTTGACAGTATGGATATTGAGAGAGAGCGCGGTATTACTATAAAAAGCCAAGCGGTAACAATTCCGTATACAGCAAAAGATGGAAATACTTATGAATTAAACTTTGTTGACACACCAGGGCACGTAGACTTTTCGTATGAGGTTTCTAGGGCTATTGCATCTTGTGAAGGCGCCCTTTTACTTGTAGACGCAGCCCAAGGGGTAGAGTCGCAAACCCTTTCAAACATGTATTTAGCATTAGAACACGACCTTGAAATGGTTCCCGTTATTAATAAAATTGATCTTCCCGCAGCTGATATTCCGTCTGCAAAAAAACAAATAGAACACGATTTAGGCTTAGATCCAGAAGGAGCTATTTTATGCTCTGCAAAGACTGGAGAAGGTATTGATGAGCTTTTTGAAGCAATTGTAGAGAGAATCCCTTGTCCGACTCATGATGAGTCTGGGAAAACAAAGGCTCTTATTTTTGATTGCCACTATGACCCATACCGTGGTGTTGTTGTACACATTCGTGTTTTTGCAGGTTCTATAAAACCTGGGCAAACTATTCGCTACATGGCAACTGGAACAGAATACAAGGTTGAAACCGTTGGTATTTTTAAGTTAAAGCTTGAAGAGAAGGCTATTTTGGAAGAAGGCGATGTAGGATACATTATTGCTGGTATTAAAACAGTAGCCGACGTAAAAGTTGGGGACACCATTACTATGGCTGATAATCCAGCAGAGGAGCCTTTGGCTGGGTTTAAAGAAGTAAAGCCTGTTGTATTCTCATCAATTTATCCTGTAGACACTAATGACTATGAAGAGCTTCGTGACAGCATGGACAAGCTTAAGCTTAATGATGCGAGTTTAGTGTTTGAAAAAGACTCTTCGTTGGCACTTGGTCACGGTTTCAGATGTGGATTTTTAGGTCTTTTACACTTAGAAGTTGTGCAAGAACGTTTAGAGCGAGACTTTGGTCAATCTGTAATTTTTACTGCCCCATCTGTGCGCTATCATGTAACGCTTAATAATGGCGAAGAAAAATTTATTGACAATCCTGCTGACTATCCAGATGGTGGAAAAATTGCTCAGGCGCAAGAGCCATACATAAAAGCTGCAATTATAACACCTGCAACTTACTTGGGACCGATTATGCAGCTTTGTACTGAAAAACGTGGCATACAGGTTAATATGCAGTACTTAG
>CAYJLQ010000044.1:0-10330 GCA_964370725.1 uncultured Treponemataceae bacterium | reverse complement strand
ACTTGTTTTTCTCCACGAAGTTTTCGTAATTCTTCAAGAGACATTTTTGCCATAATATTCTCCTTATTTCGTTATCTTTTTAGTCGTCACTTTCTTCTTGGCTTTGGATAAAATCTCCTAAAAGCGCCAGATCGGAAGCTGTTTCTAAGCCACCTAAGGCTTCTACTAATTCAGTTTTTGTTAAAGTATAATCAAGATTAAAGTCAGCAGTTTTCTTCTTTCTTTCAATGATTAACTCATAATCACCATGTAAAATTAGAACTTGCCTAAACAACCCTGTAACATTTCCAATCGGGGGGGTATCAATATTTGTTAAATCAAAGGTCATTGAAACTCTTGTTCCCTTTCCCTCTGTTGACTGAATATCCCACTCTCCATTTGTACTCATTACTGTTTGCATTAAAAAAGGTATCCCCAACCCAACCTTTCGATTAGGATGTTTAATACCATCTGTGTAAAAAGGATCTTTTACACGTTTTAATGTATCAGCATTCATTCCCTTCCCATTATCAGTTATGATAATGCTTAAAGTTTCCTGCGTTTCAATAAAATCCAATTTTACGTGCGTTGAGTTTGCCTCTGTCGCATTTTGTGTTAAATCGGCGATTAAGTCGCAGAGCGTATAATGCATATTAAGCTGTTTTGTATTTATCTAAAACTTCAGACATTTGACCTTTGGCTAACTTTCCGTATACGTCACCATTAACAGTAAGTACTGGAGCTAAACCACAACAGCCAATACAGCGAACTGGTTCAACTGAGAACAATCCATCTTCTGTAGCTGCATCTTCAGGGTCTAATCCCAACAAATCGCGTGCTTCATCAATAAGATCTTGTCCACCTTTTAGGTAACAAGCTGTCCCTAGGCATACACTGATTCTGTTTTTACCTGGTTTTTTTGTTTTAAAGAAGTGATAAAAAGACATTACCCCATATACTCTTGCTAAATGGCTTCCTGTCCGTTCAGCTACAGCTTGGGCTGCCTCTTTTGAAATGAAGCCTTGTTCTTCTTGAACTTTATGGAGAACCATAATAAGATTTCCAGGCTTTGTATTCCATTCGTCTATAAATGCTTCAAGTTCTTTAGAGAACCCTGCATCAGTTTTCTGTGCCATGCACACCCCCGTTTTATATTCTTTTGTCAAGAAATTATACTTTATATATATAAAAAAAGCAAGAATTATTTTTATGCATCGTATTTTGAAACGTTAGCAAACCGCAACGTTTTCTATTGTTTTCTTAATTTTTCCATTGTATGCGAAAAAAAATGTCATTATTATTTGATAAAAATTTATATAAGGACAGCGTAAAAACTGCTTTTTCCCCGCTAATAGAAACCTCTCCAAGAGTAGAGGGCTCAATAAAGGCTTTTTCTATTTCTTGAGGGGTTTTTATTTCAAACTGCAAAGTGGAATCTCTCATTTCGCTTAACACATCAGCCCCATACAAAGCCCCAATAAAATCGAGATACTCTTCAGCAGTCATTTCTTCACCTGTAAACAAGGGAGCTTGAAGCAACTCTATATATAAAAGAGCATCTTCTCCAAGGAGAGAAAACAAAGAGCCCATTGTTTTCTCATTAAAAACTACCTCCAACTCTTTGCCAGATGCGGTATCTCTTAGAGAAATAGGCTGACTTCCAGCAGGAACCAAATTGTTAATATCCTGTGTAAAACCCGTAAAAGAAATTGATGTTGACCCTGAGGCTGAAATCGAGTCAACAGCTATCCCCGCTGCTAAAAAACTTTTTTCAATTTCAGCTTTGTCAAAAATAGCTACACTCCCATCTACACCTGTAAAGGAACGAATAATACTACTTACAGCAGGCATTGCTTCTGTTTCAAAATAAAAGGCACTTTCACTATTATCTCTTACTTCAATAAGAGAGTTTGTTGTGCAAGAAAAAAAGAGAGAACATAGCAAACAGATTTTAATTAACTTCATATAAACCTTCTAAAAAAATAATTACCGTGCAAAAGAGTCCCCATCTAAGCTGTATCGAAAACCTGTTGAAAAAACAAAGCCTGCTACAAAAGAGTGCCCTATATGCAAAGCTGAATTGTCTTGCTTATTAAAAACAGTCCATGATAAATCTTGAACAAAAGAAAGGCTTCCTTTTCCAAGAGAAAGACCTGGGCTTTGCCATGAAAATCCAAGTATTCCAGGAAAAATTGAAGCTTTTATTTCTTCATTATTACCTATAAGATTGGGTGTTCCAATTGTAAAAACAGGACCAGCATACACCCTAAAACCATACGGAACGGTTACTGAAAACTGTACAGGAATTTGGACAATACCCATTCGAGGTTCTATTCGCAACTCCACTCCTATACCAGGCTCTGTTGCCCAAGCAGTATAGCGAGCATGGGCTTGAAGCGTTGCCCCCCTAACATTAAAAAGAAAGCTATCTGTACTAAAAAAATTCCATAGCATCATTGCAGAAAAATCAAAGGTTGTATTTCCCAAAAAACTATTTGAACCTGCGGAGGAAGAGAGAGAGCTACCTGAATCACCTACAGATGGAGCACTAGAATTGCTTGCATCTGCAACAATCCCGCTTGCTGGCAAAAACTGCCCTACTCCAGCATAAGAGTTTTTCCATGTTGTTTGGTTTAAAGAAGAGACTATGACTCCAGTATTTGGGCCATCACTTACAGAGTGAATAAATTGGTTGTTGCCAATGTAAATACCTGCATGAGAAAATGTGTTTCCTACCGTTTTGAAAAAGAGAATGTCTCCTTTTTCTTTTTGCGCATCTGGAACTATTCTCATAAAACCATACATGGCCTCAACTGTTCTTGGAAGCTGAACCCCCACAGAATTTCTACTTGCTGTATAGATAAAACCAGAACAATCCATTCCATCTATGGTAGTTCCACCCCACAAATAAGGAACTCCAACATATTTTTTTGCTTCACTAACAAAGCTTTCTCGCAAACTAATTGCGTCAGTCGATGTGGTTTGAGAAAAAATAAATGACGTACTTAAAAGAAACCATATCAGCACTGTTTTTTGTAAAAAAAATTTCATACTCTACTCATTATCGGATATTTTTGAAAAAGTCTCAAGTGGTAAAATAGCAAGTCTTTTCTTGCAAAATACCAAAAAAAACGGTACACTTAAAGAATGAATATAGTTCTTTTTACACATGATGACAAGTTTTTTTTCCCAATCGACGATGATCGCTCAAAACACATAACAAGAATTTTAAAAAAACAAACAGGCGATACCTTTGAAGCAGGATTTGAAAACGGACAAGCTGGAGAAGCAACTATAAAAAACATAGATACCCGCGGAATAAGTTTTACGTTTGAACCAACAACCGATGGCAAACCTCTCTTTCCAATTGAAATGATTATAGGTTTTGTTCGTCCCATACAACTTAAAAGGCTTTTTAGAGATGTTGCAAGCTTAGGTGTATCTAAACTCCACCTTGTAGGAACCGACCTTGGAGAAAAATCGTACATGAACTCTAAAATTGTTGAAAGAGGAACTGCTTATACAGCATTACGCGACGGCGCAATTCAAGCCAAAAGCACGCACATTACCGAACTTGTTATTCACAATTCAGTGCAAGAATGTTTAGCAAAACTTCACTTTACAGACACCACTAAAAAGGTTTGCCTAGACAATATTAGCCCTGTAACTACACTTTTTCAACATATTCAAAACTTTTCAAGCAAAGAAGGAACGATATTTGCAGCAATAGGAAGCGAAAGAGGCTGGAGTGAAAGAGAAAGACAGCTTTTTGATGATAATAAATTTACACTTTGCAGCATGGGCAACAGGGTTTTAAGAACAGAAACAGCTACCACTGTTGCCCTTAGCATACTATTACAATCCATAGGAGAATTATAATGAACCAAGAAAGAGTAAAAGAAATTCTTTTAGAAATAAAAAATACAGATTTGGAGTTTTCATTAATTTTTACAGGCAAAGAAAGCAAACGCGTTAATGGTCTCTACAAACCAGACACACAAGAAATACTTTTACATAACAAAAATTTTACAACAGACAATCAGCTAGTGTACACAGCCATCCATGAATATACTCATCATATTATGAATGAAAAAAAATTATCACAAAGCGCAGGGCTTGAACACTTAAAAGGAAGGGCTCATACAATCGATTTTTGGGCTGTTTTTCACGAGCTTTTAGAAGTTGCTGAAGAAAAAGGCTTTTATATTATGGGTCTTGAAGACTCACCAGAGCTTGCCGAAATCACAGAAGAGATTCGCAAAAACTATCTTGAGAAAAATGGTCTTTTAATGCAAGAGTTTGGGAAACTTTTAGCAAAAGCCCATCAACTATGTTTGGACTCTAATATACGATACGAAGACTATATCGACCGATGCTTAAAAATACCAAGACAGGCAGCAAAAAACATTGCAAAAGTTGGCGCAATACCTGTAGACCCAACACTCGGCTTTGAAAACATGAAAATGATAGCATCGATGGCTTCAGCAGAAAAGCGAGCTATAGCACAAGAGCAGCTTTTAGCAGGAAAAAGCCCAGATGCAGTACGCGTTGCTTTAAAAAAACCAAGTCCTGAAACTGACCCAAAAACTAGCTTAGAAAAAGAAAAAACGAGACTAGAGAAAACAATTACACATCTTACAAGTAAGCTCGAAATGGTGGAGGAAAAACTTGCAAATATGTAAATCTATGCTAATATGCTTAATCTTATTCTTTTCGGGATTATTTGTATACGCGCAAAACACAAGCCCTAGCATACAAGCCCCAACTCCTCCAAGCGTTCAAGTGCCAAGTGTTGTAGCTCCTGTTATTCCTACACTGCAAATAAACAGCGTGCCAAACAACGCAACTGTAAAAACAACGAAAACAGAAACTGGTAATAAGGAATCAATTCCTTCAGAGCTTTCTTCAGACCTCACTGCAACTGCCTTAGAAACTCTTAATGGTCTTTTTTCTAGTGACGAGGAAACACTTTCAGCCCTCGACAGCCTAGGAAGTTTTTCATCAGTGGGAGATTTAACAAAACTATTAAACGAAGAAATAAACACCACAACAGACACGTCAACACATGAGTTACTTCAAGAAATACTTATAAAATTAACTGAACTTGAAGCAAAGATTGACAACCTTGAATCAGAAAAAGAGGAGTAAACTATGAATAAAGATCTATTAAAAAAAGGACTTGAAAAAATAGGCTTTACGGAAGAAGAAATATCTAATGGGTTAGACAAACTAATCATGTACGCTCAAGAACTTCAAAGCGGAAATGATGAATATGGACTAACTGCTATTGTCGACTTTGATGAAATTATTGTAAGACATATTTTAGATAGTCTTGTAGCTGTTCCTTTAATTAAAGAAATGCAGTCTCAAATAATATCTTCTCGCGAAGAAAAAAACTCTCCTTTTATCATTGCTGATATTGGTTCTGGAGGAGGCATCCCCGGCATTCCTTTATCAATAATGATGAGTGATACAAACTTTGTACTTGCAGAAAGAATGACGAAACGCTGCAGTTTTTTAAACTACTGCAAAGAAAAAATACATTTAGATAATATTTGCATAGAAACAATTGAAGCAGAAAGAATAGAACAAAAGCGTTTTGATATAGTTGTTTTTAGAGCCTTTCGCCCGCTCGAAAAAAAAATGACCCGCGTTCTTTTAAGAATATTAAAAGACGATGGAATACTTGCAGCATACAAAGCAAAGCAAGAAAAAATTGAAGAAGAAATGGCCGGCATTACGCAATGGATTCCTAGCTATAAAAGCATTCCTATGCATGTTCCTTTTTTAGAGAATCACGAAAGACACCTTGTTGTTGTAAAAAAAACAGTTACATGTTAATAGGTTGAGAGTGTTCTACTTTATTAAATATTTTTAAAAGCCCATCTTTATCAATTAAATCGATGGGGCGACCTTCTGCAAATTTTTTAGCTTCACTTGAGTAAACACCTGCAGCCAGACAAATTCCCCGTCCAGCTTTTAAATCGCGAATTCTGCCATGAAAATCGCGCATAACAAATTCCCCTGTGGCGCCTGTGTTTCTATAAAATCTAAATACAACAAAATCTTCCCATTTCACGGTTTCTATTTCTGTTTGTATCTCTACAACATCTTGTTTTGCTTCCATGGCAATAATTTTTACATGAGATTTTGCATAATATGATGAAACAATCTTGCGACACAAGGCTAAAAAATCACTGCTGCCAGCAACTAAGTATGTTTGAAGACTTGCATTTTGGCTCATTTCCTGATACTTACTTATTAAAACCTGTACATCTTTATAATTTGGCATTGTTGCTTGAATTTCCTTTAGCAGAGTTAATGCTTTTGGAAGATTTTTCCCATGAATATACGCTTGAGAAAGATTGTAGCGAATAGCCGTTAATATATCCAAAGGGGCAGATGTATGTTTTAAGCCTATTTCATAATCTTTTATAGCTTTTTCTATTTGTTTTTTTGAAGCATTATACATCCCTGCATACAAACAGGCTCTTGCTCCATATTCTGGATCTGCTCTCAAATGCATAAAAACAGGAATCGCTTTTTCACTTTTTCCGCAATTATACAATGATTCAGCCATAGAAAAAAGAATTTTTTTATTTTCTGGATTTGCATCATATGCTGTTTTTAGGAAAGGAAAAGCTTTTCGATAATCTTTAAGTTCGTATAAACACAAACCTAAAAACTCGTGAAGTTTTAAATTTTCTTTATTAAGTATAAATGCTTTATTAAGCAGAGGAAGGGCTTTATCAAATTGACTAGCCGCAAAAAAGGCTTGCCCTAAATAAAAGTTTGCATCAAAACTTTCAGGGTCTTCATTTCTTGCAACTGCTAAAGACCTAAAAGCAGCTTCTAAATCATTCGTATTTAGAGCACATACACCGGCTCTAATAGAGGCATTTTTTGTATTAACAGTTGGATGCAAAGGGGCTACTTCTTGAATTGTTTTGTATAAATCAGAGGCTTTCGCCCAGTTTTGTTCTTGATAGTAAATTTCTGCAAGAGGAAGGAGACCCCGTAAATCTTTTGGATCTTGCTTCAATCTTTTTTCAGCATCTCGCACAATTACTTGGCGACTTTTTTTACCTGATGAATCTTTTCCACTTTTTCCTCCTTTAGAAGAAGTCATAAAAAAGACAACTACTGCCAGACAGATAAGTATAGCGGCGATTACAATGGGAATCATTATATTCATATATATATTATGACTTTATTTCTTTATTATGTCAATGCGTGTTTTTCAACCCACAAAGACTACAGAATGCATAGACGACTACGCTTTTTTAATGTATACTGTTTGTATGAGTACAAAAACAGCAGTAGTTGCAATTATCGGTCGACCTTCAGCAGGAAAATCCACTTTTTTAAACACGGCAAGTGGTGAAAAAATTTCTATCGTATCAGAAATACCACAAACAACGCGTAATGCAGTAAAAGGAATTGTTAACACTTCATTTGGCCAACTTGTGTTTATTGACACTCCCGGTTACCATAATTCAGAAAAAAAATTAAACTTAAAACTTAAAACTATAACACAAGACCAACTTTCAGACGCAGACCTAATTCTGTACATGCTCGATTCAACAAGACCTGCAGGCGAAGAAGAAAAACTCACAGCAGAGCTCATTATACCTTTTGCAGATAAAACGGTAATAGGTATAAACAAAATTGATGACAAGCATTCAAAGGCCTCTCTTTGTAGAACATTCATTGAAAAAACATTTGAAAACTTTCCTGAAAATCGTGCATTAGAAATTTCTGCAAAAGAAGACACAGGTATAAATGAACTTTTAAAAGCGTTATACGACCTTGCCCCTGAAGCTCCAAACCTATATCCAGAAGAATATTACACCGACCAAGAAGTTGATTTTCGTATTGCAGAAATTGTACGCGAACAAGCAATTACACGCCTACGAGATGAAATTCCACACTCTATTTATGTTGATATTAGTGATATGGAATGGAGAAAAAACGGTAAAGAACTTTGGGTGCGCGCCTTTTTAGTCGTAGAAAGAGAAAGTCAAAAAGGAATGGTTATTGGAAAAGGAGCAACAATGATTAAAACAATTCGCGTTGAATCCATAAAAGAACTTAGAAAACTTTTTGACTACAGAATTGACCTTGACCTGCAAGTAAAAGTAAATAAAAATTGGCGCAAAAAAGATGGCGTTTTAACAAAAATATTACGATAGGACATAAAAATGATTACAACACTTTCAAATACTTTTTTAACCATTGAAATTAATTCACTAGGGGCAGAACTTGTTTCTGTAAAAACAAAAGAAGGGAAAGAAAGACTTTGGACTAGAGACAAAGCTGTGTGGGATGGTCAAGCTCCTATTTTGTTCCCATGGACAGGAAGAATAACTAACAAAGAATTTACCCATAACGGAAAAACGTATGAAGGCCCAAATCATGGTTTTATTAGAAACACTGAGCATGTTTTAGTAAACCAATCTGAAAAAAGCAGCGCAGAACCCTTTGTAACCTTTTCTGCAAATGGCAAGACAGAAAGCTTTCCTTATGCTTTTACTATTGAGCAAACATTTAAACTATTAGATGAAAAAATAATCCATTCAGTAAAAGTAGAAAACACTAGCACTCATGAAATGCCGTTTGGCCTTGGCTACCATCCAGGATTTTTATGCCCCTTTAGTCCAGATAAAAAAACATCAGACTATGAACTTGTCTTTGATATCCCTCAATCTCCCGATTTTGTTTTTGTTGACCAAGGACATCCAACTGGAAAAAGGGAAAGATACATGGAAAACGAAAAAGCCATACAACTTCATGACACACTTTTTCAAACAGACTCTTTGAATCTTACATCCTTAACGGCAAAAACTATGACCCTACAGGAAAAAGGAAGTACTAACAGAATAGAAGTTTCAATAGAAAACTTCCCATACCTTCTTGCATGGAGCGCAAACACACCAAAACTTCAATTTGTTTGCATAGAACCTTGGCATACATTACCAGACTTTGCTAACGCTTCCTCAGAATGGACTAAAAAAGAAAATTTATTAATTCTGCCTGTTGGCGAAACATTTAATTCTGGAATTTCAATGTCCTTTTTCTTTAATTAGGGATGAGAGAGTTTTGAACAATGCAATCAAAAAATAAAACTCTCCCCATAAATATTCTTATTAAACCAGCCTCTGGCTTATGCAATATGCGCTGTTCATATTGTTTTTACTGCGATGAAACAGAAAAAAGAGAAGTTAAAAACTACGGTATGATGAGTGACGAAACACTTGAAAACCTTGTAAAAAAGCCTCTTTTAGAAGGTTTTTCGCCTTGTACCTTTGCCTTTCAAGGAGGCGAGCCAACACTCTGCGGGCTTGATTTTTATAAAAAATTTGTTTCTCTCGTAAAAAAATACAAGAGCGAAAACACTCAAGTTCATTTTGCCATTCAAACAAACGGACTTAGCATTGATGACGATTGGGCAGCCTTTTTTGCCGAAAACAACTTTTTAGTAGGCCTCTCTATGGACGGGAACAAAAAGGTACATGACTCATTACGCCTTGATGCTACGAATGAAGGAACATTTAATCGAGTTCTAAGAGCTTCTCAGCTTTTTGACAATCACAAAGTTGAATATAATATTTTAACTGTTATTACATCAAATGTTGTAAAAAACATTAAAGATATGTACGATTTTTACTCACGAAACAATTTTACCTATCTACAATTTATTCCATGCTTAGACCCTATTGGAGAAGAACGTGGCAAATATGAATGGTCTTTAACACCACAAATATATACACAATTTTTAAAAAATCTTTTTGACCTTTGGTATAGAAGTTTTAAGAGAGACAAGCCTGTTTCTGTTCGCTATTTTGATAACCTTGTAATGCTTTTACTTGGGCACCCACCAGAATCCTGTGGCATGATGGGAAACTGCACATTTCAAAATGTTATTGAAGCCGACGGTGGCGTGTACCCATGCGATTTTTATGTTTTAGATGATTACAAAATTGGAAACATAAATACCGATTCATTTGAAACAATAAACACAAATCGTGAAAACATAAAATTTATTCAAAAATCTCAGTATGTCGATGAAGACTGTAAAGTGTGTAAGTGGTATCCATTGTGCCGTGGCGGTTGCAGAAGAGACCGTGATAATTTCACAGGCGCACATTTAGACAAAAACTATTTTTGCCCTTCCTTTAAACAATTTTTTGAATATTCAATTGAAAGATTGGAAGAAATTGCACAAACGGTTATACAAAGGCAAAGAGGGCATTAAAAAAGCTTCAAGGTAGCCATTGCCACCCCGAAGCTCTTCACAATTAGTAACTATTTTATTAATTTCTCTACATTTATTTCACCAGCAACACAAGGT
>CAYJLQ010000043.1:0-10469 GCA_964370725.1 uncultured Treponemataceae bacterium | reverse complement strand
GTATAGTAAGGCTTAAAAATGAAAGTGGTAAAAATATAGATAAAACAGCCCCAAGGGTTGCGCCAGAAGAAATACCTACAAGCCCTGCATCTGCTAATGGGTTTCTAAAAAATCCTTGAAAAACTGCTCCAGCTCCTCCTAAAAGCATTCCGCAAAGGGACGCAAGTAATAGACGAGGAAGGCGTATATTAAACACAATAATTTTTTCTATCTCGCTACCATTATTAGATAGCACGCTTTTAAAATCTGTTTTTTCTGCTCCAAAAAATAAGCCAACAAGAATAATAAGTATAAGTAATGTAATAGTGATGCAAGCACTAGAAATGTAAAAGAGTTTTGATTTTTTTGGTGTATCCGAATTAAAAAACTTCATTTGGGTATAATTTTTTTGCAATTATTTCTACTGCTTGTGCAGATCTCGGGCCTGGGCGAGAAGTGATGTCAGCATCAATAAAATAAATAGAACTATTTTTTATGGCCTTCAAACTTTCCCAACCATCTCTAGAAAGTATAATATCAAGAGTTGTATTTGTGTGGGTCGGAAGTAACATAACATCAGGATTTCTAATTAATATACTTTCTTCACTTACAACGGGGTACGCTTGTGAAATATCTGCAAAAATATTTTCTCCTCCAGCGCTTATTATTACGTCATTAATATATGATGCGTTTCCTGCACTCATAAATGGTTCATGCCATACTTCCCAATAAACTGTTTTCTTTGGCAATTTTTTTACTATGTCTTTAATAGTATCTATTTTTTCTTGCATTTGGTCAACAAGTATTTGGGCGTTTTGCTCATATCCTGTAATTTGTGCTATATCATTAATCTCTACATAAATGCTATCGAGTGTTTGAGCATTAGACATATACACTTGTATGCCGTAAGATTCAAGTGGCTTTTGTAAATGGTCATGCATTCCCTTTGTTGCGTATACAAAGTCAGGCTCTAAAGCAAAAATGCTTTCTATGCTAAATGCCTTACCGTCAAATCCCCCAATTGATGGAACACCTAAAACTTCGCTTGGGTAATTACAAAAGTCTGTTCGAGCTATCACATTTTCGCCTGCACCAATTGCGAATAATATTTCAGTTGCAGCAGGGGAGAGCGACACAATTTTTGAAGGCACTGTTGTTGGCTCTTGTATGTCGGCTGTTCCACCTGCGAATAAGGAAAAAGAAAAACTGAGTATTATAAAGAGTATGTAGTTATTTTTTTTTGTCATTCTTTTTCCTTATTTTTTATTTTGGCTACTCGCCAATATTTAGTCGCATACCAAGGGTTGCAGAAATTCCAGGTGTTGGGTAGTCTGCAGATAGTTCATACATTTGATTGGTTACATTATCTAATTTTGTGTATACAGTAATCATGTCTGTTACTTCAGCATTTATGGCTATATCAAGTAAAAAGAAATGGTCAAGTGTATTTTTTGAAGTAGGCCATGTTGAATAATCATCATAGTCTCGTTCTCCTACATAATTACCGTTAATTGCTATACTTAGTATATTCCAGTAAAATGTTGCCCCTAATGCTGCTGTATGTTTTGGTGTATAAATCATTGAAATATTGTCGTTAAAAGTGTTGCCATCATTAAGCGATCGCGAAATTACAAATTGATAATTTGCTCGAAGAGCTAACCAATCAGTAATTCTATTATCAATAAGTACATCTGCACCAGTATAAAAACTTTTACCACCATTAATTGTTTTGTTTTGGATGCTATCGAAGATAAGTCTGTTTTCATAGTAGTTTGCAAAAATTGATGTGGAAAATGGAAATGCTATCCCGTGTATATTAGCAGTAATTTCTCCACCCCATCCTGTTTCTGTTTTTAAATCAGAATTACCATATGATGAATAAAGGTCTGCAATTGTAGGAAACGCATGTAATCGATATCCGTTTAATGATACAGTTGCTGCATCGAATCCATATTGGAGCCCAAGTTTTGGAACAAAAGCAATATTTTCATCGTTCACGCTAAGGGTAAGTGGTATTGTAACGGAGAATCGATTGCTTAGCGTTAGCATAGTTGTGCTTTTTGCAAAACCTCGCAAAAGAAAGTCATTTGTAGTGCTAGTAAAATCAATAAAATCTGTAGCAACATTTATACCAAAACTTTGGTCTAGCATACTATTTGAGTAGTGTGCAGTATTTGTAGTTTGTAATGTGTTAAGTAAATATTTATCAGTTCCAAGAGGAATACCTGCTTCTCTATTGTTATAATCATATTGCATGGTAGATTTAAATGCCCAATTTTCTAACAATGATGGCATATTAAATGATAATAAGAGAGAATTAACAATATCTCTTTGTAAGTCTTCTCCATTGCCCCATGCAGAATCAGGTCCATTTATTTGAAGGTCACCCATATAAAAATTATCTCTAATGAGTAATTCATTACCATTATCAAAATAATGTAAAAACTGTGCAGAGGCTCCACCATCAATAACACGTGCGTGATCCATTTCATGAGAATTGTCATTGTCGTCTTTATAAGTAAAATTATTGTTCGCATATGTTGCATTAGCATCAACAGAAATAGTTGAATTTCCCATGCCAATACTTGTTCCAGCTTTTATAGATCCTCTATCTGCTGGATTATTAAAATAGGTTAAACCTGATACATCTACATATCCAGAAGTCCCTACAGCTTGTTTTTTTGTTACAATGTTTATTACACCACCTGCACCGCCTTCTATACCAGCATTAGATGTAAATCCGCCTTTAATCACTTCTATACTTTGTATTTGTGAAACGGGGATTGTGTTAAAATCAAAAGTACCAAAACTTGGGTTTTTCACTGCTATACCGTCAATAGTTACTACGGTATCTTTACCCGGCAATCCTCGCAGCCAAACTGAAGATACGGTAGCATATCCACCGTTACTTTTGATACCAAATCCTAAGCTTTCTAAAAGTTCTACAGCGCTTTCTGGTTTGAGTTCTTCAATTTCCGTTTTGTCAATGAAAATACGTTGTTCTTGTGTGTTCCCTTTAATGTATGTGGTTACATCAGGAACAGAAATAGACTCTTCTTGGGCAAAAAGAGTCGTCGATACCATACATGCTATAAGCAATGTACTCAGTAATCTAGACATGCTAGTTCTCCTAAAAACCTAATCTCAGAGGTTTTTTAAAGTAGTTATTAAAAAAAAGTATTCTGGCTTAAAGCTTCTACAATGGTCTTATACACATTGTAACCAATTTTCTAACCTTCCCATTTTGTTTTAAAGCAACGCTTTAATAAAACAGTGGTTGATGGTCAAGAAGTTGACCTTAACGAGTTTGAAATTGCATTTCAAACACCGCTTAGAAAATTGTAACTTATTACAGCAGCGAGTCTGCGGAGGATTTACACCTCACTTCCATGTTTTTTAATATTTGTTTGCATATAATATGTGCCCACATACTTTTTGTCAAGTGGATACATACATAGCAATGGTAGTATGAAGAAGATAGCTATATAAGACTTGTAAAAATACAATAATTTTGGTAATTATTTAACAGATTATTTTATCTATATCTATTGTCACATTAGCTTAATTACAGTACACTGTGGTGAAGTTTATTTCCGAAATTCAGGCATAGTATTGCGGTCTTAAATGTTGTAATACTAATTTGAAGTTGAGGCGACTATATGGCAACTAAATCCCATAAATATATACTAGTGCTTTTTTTTACATTCCTAACACATTTTGTGGTAGCGCAAGAAGAGGCAACAAGTTTTAATTCTGAAATCTTTTTATCTGATGAAATACTTAAATTTGGCGAAGAGTATTTCCTTAGTAGAATAGGCCTAACAAAATCTCATAATACCAGTGAATTCCCAATTGCATATAAACCAATACATGAAAATCAAACAGACTTACCTGTTGGACTCGTGCTATCGGGAGGAGCTGCTCGTGCATTTGCGCACATCGGAGTATTACGAAAGCTAGAAGCAGAAGGCATAAAACCAGATTTTATTGTAACAAATTCAATGGGCTCTCTTATAGCACTATTGTATGCAGCAGGCTTGTCACCAGACTCAATTGAAAAAATAGTAACAGACTATCCTATGGATAAGCTGTTTACTGCACGCTTACCTCTTGATGGCGGTGTTATCGACGACTATAACATGATATCAACCGTGTACGCATTATTAGGCGAAAAAGATATTAAAGATTTAGAAATCCCAATTGTGGTTCTAGCAGAAGACTTATTGTCAAGGAGAACCGTTGCATTCATGGAAGGCGACTTCTACTCTATACTGTCATCTACAATAGCTATGCCTATAAGCTTTCCTCCAGTTCGCTACAATGACATGGTTTTAATTGATGGTGGAACCACAAATTTAGTACCAATACAAAATGCCGCAGAATATACCGATAGAATAATTGTTTCAACAAGTTTTTCTACAGTTGAAGGAACCTATAAAGATGTTATTTCTGTAGTGGGTCGTGCACTTGACTTGGGGAAAACAAGAACAGGTATACATGGAGTCAAAACAATTGATAATATTTTAATACGTTGTGATGTAGAAGATTTTCACTATATGGAATTTGACAAAGCAAAGGAAATAATAGCACGTGGTGAAGAATCTGCAGCATTGTCAATAAGCGAAATTATAGACAACGGTTTTCATAATACAACTACTTGGACAGATGAAAGAGAATCTAAGCTACAAGCGGCAAGAGAAAAACTTGCAATGCAACACGATAAAACATTACTCGCATACGAGAGAACAAACACAATATCTCAAAAAGAATTTGCAGGTTTTTTCTCTGCAGGATTTCAAATGTATAGTCCAAGCTTTGACGACTACTACTTGGATAATAGCGACTATTTTTATCTTTCTCAAAAAGGTGAAATTGGAACACTTTCTGCAGAGCTACGCGAAGTTTTTGATCCTTGGAATGGAATTGGTTTAGACGGACATATAAACTTTTCTCTATTTGGATTTTTATCAATTCAAAATAGATTAATGGCCAAATGGAATAAAGACGTTTTTTCTAGTCCTTCTAATTCTTATGAAGGCTTATATTATTATGGAAACATTAGTGCAAATCTTACAAAGAATGCAAGGGTTGGCATTAAGCCATTTTTTGCTTGGGAAACTAATCTAAGTGGCACAAATATGTATCACACTTCATTTGCAAGATCAGGAATAAATTTTTATGTTCCTAACGTATCATTTACAACGTATGCTTTTCTTGAGAACCTAGATAAGTACGGACTAGGGCTTGAAAACGAATTAACCTTGCCTATAACAGATTTCTTCTTTATTCGCCAAAAAACTATTTCCCGTTTTCCATTTGATTTTAACAACTCCATTCATCTCTATGAAAACGATGGATTAAGAGGGTATAAAAGAACAGGATTATTTGACTATTTCGTAGTAACAAATAATAATGCAACGTTTAAAATATTTATTGATAAAACATTTTTTGAAAGTATTGTATTAAACGATGTTGAATTATCAGCATTTGCTGACTATTATAAAACAGACATTCATGGATATAGTTTAGGTGCAAATGCAGATTTACACATCGCTATAGTTGGACTTGTTTCTATAGTTGCTTCAGGCCATGTTGGATACGATATGCACTATTATAATACTTTTGGAGCTCTATCAATACGAGGAAAAATGTAATATCATTATACTACATTTCTTTTTCTAAAATTCCAGCTATTCGCTTTAAACCTTTTAAAGTTAATTGTTTATCGACATTTTGAAAGATATCAGTAATAGGTTTTAAAACAGAGTTTAATCCACCTGTTGCAACTACCTTAATGCTTTTCATATCGCAACCAGCCGATTTACTTAAATCCTCAGACATTCTGGAAACTAAAGACTCTACTAAACCCTTGTAGCCTAATACAATCCCAGATTGAATTGAATGAATTGTATTTGTACCTAACGAATCTTGAGGCGCAGTTAAAGGAACAGAAGGAAGCTGTGCAGTGTTATTAAACAATGAATTTACAGCGGTACCAAGTCCCGGTGCTATTGCAACTCCCCGAACCTCTCCGTTTGCACAAACTGCAGTGAAGGTGAGCGCTGTTCCAAAATCTAATACTATAACAGGAGATTTAAGTGAACTCCATGCTTCAGTAACATTACAAATAATATCAGAACCAATTTCATGTTTTGCACTTTCTGGTATGGTTATAGGTAGCTTGTGAAAAATGCTTGAATTTACTATGTGTGGTTTTTTTCCAGTTATATTTTCGGCTAAACTAATAAATGGGCCTAATAGTAGTGGAACTACAGAACTTACAATGGCAGAATCTATAGATCCCTGTGATATACCAGCATCTCTAAAAAATGAAAGTAAAATAGTACTATATTCATCAGAAGTTCTTTGTGTGTCTGAATGTATTCTCCAGTCTTGAACTATTTCATCTTCATGAAATAGTGCTACTACAATGTGGGTGTTACCAATATCTATTGTTAAAAGCAATTGCAATAATCTCCTATATTTGCTATTATATCACTATGGATAAACTAATTCAACCCAAAATATTAAAAGGTTTTCGCGATTTTTTACCTAACGCAGAATTAAAGCGCGCATTGTTAATAGAAACGTTAACAGGTGTTTTTAGAAACAGAGGCTTTGTTCCGATTGATACCCCTGTCTTAGAATATTCAGAAATTCTCCTTAGAAAGAGTGAAGGGGAAACTGAAAAACAAGTGTTTCGCTTCGACGACAATGGTGGAAGGGATGTAGCGCTCAGATTTGACTTAACTGTTCCGTTTGCACGCTTTATTGCACAACATAAAGAAGAACTATATTTTCCTTTTAAACGATACCATATTGCTAAAGTATGGCGAGGAGAAAAGCCTCAAGCTGGTCGCTACCGCGAATTTGTACAATGCGATTTTGATATTGTAGGCTCAGACTCTGCTCAAAGTGATTTTGAAATTTTAGCAATGATGAAAGAATCCCTTAATGCTATTGGCGTTCATGATATAACAATTCGAATAAATCATAGAGGAATTTTTAACGCTTTTCTAGCAAAGTTGAATGTAAGTGAAAAGTCAGAAGATGTTCTTAGAACAGTTGATAAGCTTGCTAAGATAGGCGAAGAAGAAGTTAAAAAATTACTTGAAGAAATAACCGGTTCTAGTGAAAGCGCTCAAGATGTGTTAACATTTATTGCTGGTAAAAACGACTTTGATTCTACATTAAAACTTATTGGCGAAATGGCAGGTGAAGGTGACGATGTAGCATCATATGTTAAACGCCTTAGTGATGTACATAATCTACTTGTTGCTGTTGGTATTGATGCTGCTTTTGTACTCGATCCTTCAATTACACGAGGCCTTGATTATTACACTGGCTTAGTGTATGAAACATTCTTAAATGAACTTCCAAGCATTGGTTCTGTTTGTTCTGGTGGTCGTTATGATAACCTTGCAGGCCTTTATATGAAAGACAAAGTTTCAGGTATTGGATCTTCAATTGGACTAGATAGACTTGTAGCTGGTTTAGAACAAATTGGAAAGATAGATGAAAGCCTATGTTTTTTAGATGCAGAAATTTTCTGCACCGACGAAAAACTTTATACACACTATCAAGTTGTAGCACAAAAGTTACGTGAACAAGGTGTTAATATTGAAGTAATTTCTGAAAATAAAAAAATGAATCAGCAATATGCACTAGCAGAAAAAAAAGGAATACCTTTTGGCATAGTTATATATGAAGAGCAAGCTGCAAAGAATGAGCTTACTCTTAAGAATCTCACAACTCGAGAGCAGTTTGAAAATATTACTATTGAAAAAGCTGCTGAAATATTACTTGCTAATAGAAAATAGAAAAAGGGCGTTGCCTCACAAGAGACTTACTATTTACTTAGTATATTCTTGTGATGCAAAGTCTGCTTGAAGCTTATTTGTATAAATACCAATAGCTTTTTGTGGAAGCCAACCAGAATCAAATTTATACCACAATTCTTTATCGTCACCAATACCTACACCAGTAATTTCAACAACATCGCCAATTCTTCCATATCCAGATACAGCCGAATCTATTGTTGATTCTTCCTTGTAAGAAACATATGGTTCTGTTATTACAGCCCATTGTGAAGACATAGCAAGATTTTCTGTTGTTGAAACATCTATTGGAACATAGCTTTCACGCTTGCATGAGAATAGTAAAAGGACTAAGAGAATAATTAATGCTTTCATTATAGGAATAGAGCTTGTGGAACTATAAAGTGTAAAAATGCTGCAACTAAACAACTAATACCAACATATTTTCTTCCATTAACAAATATGCGTTCAAACATAGGGTTTAATGTAACTTCAATTTTAGAGCTAGAAATATAAAACTCATACAATAAACAAGCTCCACCAGCTAGCCCAATAACGGATGGAATAATATCGCCTAAAATTGGAATATCATTTGCAGTAACGGTTAGTAGTTTCATAAGGCCTGAAAATGCAGTTATGATACCTACAATTAGTCTAAAATTCTTTGTTTCATAAAAGGGAAGGCCAGCAATAGTTGCTTCTTGTGCATCTTCTGCAAGAGGTTTTGAAAGAAGAAGTAAAAGGCCTGTAAGAGTATTAAAAACTACCGAAAGTAAATAAAATTGTATCATGGTACCCCCAAATTATGTGTTATAGTATACAGCTATTCTTGAACATCTGTTTGTAACTGCAGTGTACTCTCTCCAAAATATACAGTGCAATCTATCTTTATTATATCATATTTTGAAAATGTTGTCCTATAAAAATTTTCATTTCCTGAAAAAATTGAATGAATACTAGCTTGTTCAAGTATTTCTTCTTGCACATTTAATGCGTTAAAGTAGGCCGAAACTGTATAATCAGAATCTACGCTTGCTTCGTTTGCCTTCAATGTAACAAAGACTGTATCTTCAAATAAAAATGCTGATAGTTCAAAATGTACATCTTCAACACTTGCCGAGCTTCTCGGTACCTCAAAGTTTGTAACAAATAAAATCATTATTACTAAAAGCACAATACTGCCTAATAAAAAGCGAGAACTCTTTGTGTGTACTAATGCTTTGAAAAATCCCTTTGGAGGCTGCTTTAGTGTTCCATCATAATAAGAGCGTACTTGTTCTGGTGCTCGTTTTATTCTTTCTTCTCTATTATAATAAAAATGTAAATCTTCAGGATTTATTTTTTCATCATCCATTTTTGCTACCTATTCTAAAATTGAGTTTACAATTGAATCTGTTCTCCACCATGAAACTGTTGCTTCGTCTTCATTGGCAATAAGTGCAGACACAATTCCATTATTTGAAAGCGAAAAGTTTTGAAATGCAGAGTCAGAAAGTGATATTTTAATTTGTCTTCGTATTATTCTCTGTGAGTCTTCTGTTGTTACTAAAACAGATAAACCTGTATCATCTGGAATTGCAAAAAACAATCCGTCTGTTTCAGATATTCCTAAAAATGAATAAGGGTGTAGAAAAACTTCTGTTACATATCCATGTGTAGAAGTTCGTTCATAACCTGGAACTGTGATAGGACTTCCAAACTCTTTTGTTCTAATATCAAGTGGATACACTAGTGTTTTTTCAAACTCAATACCTGCTGATACCTTTGTTGACTCATCAACTTTTAGCCCATAGTAATCAGCCTTTACGTAAATGATTGGCTTTTCGTAATCGGGTACAATGTTTTCAATTGTAACATAGGTTTCCAATGCATAGTCAAGAGCTTCTTCTGGTAACATAGATTTATCAATTGAAAACTTTGTGAGTAATGTTCCTTCTTGTGAAAACCAATAAATAATGTATCCTTTTGTGTCCATACAAAGTGCAATAAGTTCGTTATTGTTTGTTGTGTGTAAAGATTTAATATGAGGAAATGGTTGTCCTCCTAGCCCGTCCTGTGCAAGAAAGTCAACAAACTGTCCGTCTGATGAAAATCGTAAAATAACTTGGCGCAAAATTAGGCCATTTGTTAAGTCTTCTTCGTAGCGGTCTACAGGTAAATAATCGGTAACATATATATTTTTATTACCATCTACAGCAATAGCACCTAAGTTATTAAAAGGATATCTAGCTGCAATTTTAGTAGCATCTTCATCTCTTGTGTCTAAGGCAGAACTTACTTCATCTTCATCTTGGCTTGCAAAAGACGGAGTAGGGTTTCTCGTGTCATCATAGAGTATTCCTATTAGGTCACCATAGGAAGTAAGTTGCATAATTTTTCCAGCTTCTCCATTTACAATATAGAAAAAGCCATCTCTCATAATGAGCCGTGTGTTTATATTATTAACATTTTGAATATTAAACAGACTAATTTCATTTTCAAAATTACCATAATTTAGCGAAAAAAGCGTGTGGTCTTCTAAATATTCAGTTCTTGCCTCTTGCGTACAAGAACTTAGTACTAGCAAAAATGTTACAATAACAGGAATGAAAAATGTATTGGTTGAATTGCTATATTTTTTACAAATTTGTTTCATATTTATAGCATAAAGTGCTTGCCAAAATATGTCAATAC
>CAYJLQ010000042.1:0-11076 GCA_964370725.1 uncultured Treponemataceae bacterium | reverse complement strand
AAGTTAAGATTTTTGAAAATGAATAATTTGCCTATAGAATAATGTTTTTATTTACATCTTAATGACACATTAATCTAGAGGGTAAAAATAAAAAAAACGGTTTATAAATAAACCGTTTTTTTATGCGTTAATGCACGTTACTTACCAATAAAAAACATATTAAATGTTTCTGGTAATTTTATCAATTCTAATGCATGTGGGATACCCAGTGAAAGAACAGGGATATAGGTTACCATTAATAGTGTAATAAATACCACTACGAAGTACATAAGTAGTGGTCGTATAACCTGTTCAATTTTTACCCTTCCTATCCGACAACCAGCAAAAAGAATAGCTCCAACTGGAGGTGTTATTGTTCCTACACAAAGATTCATTACCATCATTAAACCAAAGTGTACTGGGTGCATGCCCCAAGCTTGTACGATTGGTAAGAAAATAGGTGTGAATATTAAAACAGCAGGAGTTGGGTCCATAAAGGTACCAACAATTAATAATACTGCATTCATAATAAGTAGGATTATAATTGGATTATCGCTTAATTGAAGCATACCTGAAGAAACCATTTGAGGAATTCTTGCAAAAGATAAAACCCAACTCATAATTGCTGAAACACAAACTAGGAATTCAACAACTGCAGTAGTTTTTACTGATTCTAAAAGAATCTTAGGTAAGTCTTTAATTTTGATGCTTTTGTAGATAAAACTTAATATAAGTGAGTATACAACTGCAATAGCTGAACCTTCAGTAGCAGTAAACACACCACCCAAAATACCACCAATAACAATTACAATTAAGAATAAACTTGGAATACCTTGCCATAATGTTGTAAGGATTTCTTTTGCAGTATATGATTGTACACTTACATAGCCTCTTTTTTTTGCAACTATACCTGCAACAATCATACATCCAAGACCCCAAAGGATGCCCGGTACATATCCAGCCATAAAGAGAGCTGCAATTGAAACAGAACCTGCAACGGTTGCGTAAACAATCATGATATTACTTGGTGGAATCATCATTCCTGTAGGACCTGATGCAATATTTACTGCTGCAGAATATGAAGGATCATAACCTGCTTCATCTTCTAGAGGGCGTAAAATTCCACCCATTGCTGAAGCTGCTGCTACACCTGAACCTGAAACTGCACCAAACATCATGTTTGCTACGATGTTTGTTTGAGCTAAAGAACCAGGCAGTTTTCTTGCAAAAATATTAGCGCATCCTATAAGACGCTTTGCTATACCACCATTATTCATAATGTTTCCGGCTAATACGAAAAAGGGTATAGCCAGAAGTGAAAACGAGTTTGCACCAGTAAAAGTACGTTGTGCTGCGGTTGTCATTGCTTGAGGAAATGGTAAAATAACCATCATTGCTAAAACAGAAGAAAATCCAATACTTAAACCAATTGGAAATCCCATAACTAAGGTTACAACAACTCCAACAATCATTACTAGAGCTGCTAATGTTGCTACATCCATTTATTTACTCTCCTCTATACTTTCTTTAGGGCTTTTGTATTGATTTACTGCAAAAGCAATATTATACAAAGCATAAAATACCATTAATGCACCACTGATAGGAATTACTATATAAATAATACCCATAGGAATTTGTAATGCTGCATCTGCTGTTCCCATTTGAACTATAGTATTTTTTATTCCACCTGAAAAGGTAACTCCCACAGAAAACGCTATTAATACAATTGCTATTGCAATTTCAGTAAACATATTCGCACGTGGAGATAGCTTATCTTTAAGCAATGTAATGCTTAGGTGTTCTCGTAAACCAAACATATATGCAGATCCAATCATTACCATCCAAACAAAAAGGTATTGGGCTGTAACTTCTGAAATTGCACTTGGGTTTGAAAAAACAAATCGAGTAATTACTTGATAGGTAACTAAAACTGTCATGGCTAATAGTAAAGCGATACAAAGCCATTCGACACATTTATCTATTACGCGCTTTACAGATGTAAAAGCGTTCATATATGCCTCCTAATTAAAATCCGTGTAAACGGGGTTGTACACAGATGAATTTTTGGTTACTTCCTATGTACAAAAAGAACTCAATAGCACATATATTGAGTGTTAACCATATTTTAAAACATTTTGTTAGGTTAGTTTTTCTTTCTATAACAAAAATTTTTTTTATCTAATAATAAACAAAGACAATGATATGTCTTTAAAAACTGAAAAACACTGACTGCCATAAATGACAATCAATGTTTTAATAATTTAGCGAGTAGCTAAAATAGCTTCGTAAACTTCTTTACTCATTTCTGATTTGTTTGCAACTTCTTCAATGAAAGGTTTCATGTTGTTTTGGAAAGGAGTGATGTCAATTGTGTGGATTGTTACACCAAGCTCATCTTGAGCTTTTTTGTAATATGTTTCACGTAGGTCTTCTGCATAGTCGAACATAATTTCTACAGAAGCTTGAGCAATTTCCATCATTGCAGCTTGGTCTTCTGCTGACATTGCTTCAAATACTTTAGTGTTAATGATTAGAAGGTCTGGTACCATTAAGTGTCCACTTTCTGTGTAGTGTGGAGCAACTTCGTATTGTAATAAGTCAACATAAGTAATAATGTTGTTTTCTGCACCATCAAGAGTTCCTGATTGGATTGCTGAATAAACATCACCTTGACCCATAGGAGTTCCTACACCACCCATTGTGTTAATCATTTGAATCATTGTGTCTGATTGCATAACACGGATTTTTTTACCTGATAATTCTTGTGGGTTTACAAGCCCTTCTGTACCGTAAAGGTTACGAGCACCTAAGCTGTAAGCTGCTAATACTTTGAAACCAGCATCTTCAGTTGTAGCAAAAAGTGTATCTAATTTTCCAGATGCGAAAAGTTTTTCTTGGTGTTCGATACTATCGTATACATATGGAGTCCCAATGATACTGAAGTCAGGGTTGATAGCTTCTACTAATGGGTTAGCAACAATAGCCATTTCAATAGCACCTGATTGTACTAATTCTAATGATTGTTGTTGTGCACCAAGTTGTTCACTTGGGTAAACTTCAATAGCGTAACGTCCGCCTGTAGCTTCTTCCAATTGTTTACTGAAGTCAACCATAGTCATTGCTTCAGGGTTTTCCATAGTTTGGTTAAAAGAAAGTTTAAAAACTTTTTTTCCGTCTGTGTCGCTTGATCCACCTGCAAATACAAGTGAAGCAACCAATAGTAATGCAATCATTACTAGAATGTTTCTTTTTGTAAACATTTTTTTCTCCTAGTTTTCTAAATTTTAGAAATATATGTAATTATTGGCATTGCCAACAGTCACAACTTTTTATTTTCCTTCTGCAGGAACTTTAACAACAAATTTTCGCAGTTTACCTGGTGTACTTACACAGCAACCTGGTTTATGTGCATCGTGTGGAAACACTACACAAAACATGCCTGGTTTTATTGTTACATATTGCCCATCGCCATTAAGCATTTGCATATCTTTTTCAGTGTTAAATTCTTCTTTTGGCTCTAGGTTAGCAATGTCCTCATATCCTAAAAGTTCTTCACCTTCTAAAACAATGTGAACATCTAAATATTTTCTGTGAAGCTCAAAATCTTTTTCTGATGCATGCTTTGTTTCCATTTCTTGAACAAGAACAAACGAATCCCCAAATTCATAACGACCTACTTCTGCATCTTTTAAAGTTTGTGAAAACTTAATTGCCTCTACTAAGTTCGGACACACGTCTTGATAAGTGTCAACCCTATTTAAATAATCCAAAATCATATATGTTTTCTCCTTTTTTATGTGACAATGTCTATGCGGTAAATCTATCTATAGTGTTGACAATTATAGGTTATGGTTTTTTATTTGTCAACCCTAGATTATTTAATTCTTCTTTTTTTTACTCTTTTTAGCTGATATTGCAATTTCTACTATAAAAAAATCCTCATGATTCTGTGCTTGCCTTGACAGTTGATATACATTGATATATTATTAAGCCATATTTTAGAAACGTAAGGAAGGTAACTATGGATAGAGTAAAAAAACATAAGGTAGTTCCCGTTGTTGTTATTAATGATATTAATGAAACAAAAGACAAAATGCAAGCGCTGGTAGACGGAGGTCTCCCGATTGCTGAAATTACCTTTAGAACAGCTTGTGCGTCTGAAGCTATAGCACTTGCAATTAAAGAGTTCCCAACAATGCTTATTGGTGCTGGAACAGTTATAAATGCTGAACAAGCAAATAAAGCTATTGACCTAGGTGTTAAATTTATTGTTGGGCCTGGATTTAACAGTGAAGTATCTGCAATTTGTAAAGCAAAAGGCATTGCATACTTCCCTGGTTGTGTAACTCCAACTGAAATTATGATGGCTATTGCAGATGGCTGGACAGTAATGAAATTCTTCCCTGCAAATGTTTATGGCGGACTACAAGCTATGAAAGCTCTAGCAGGTCCATTCCCTCAAATTACTTTTATTCCAACTGGTGGAGTAGATGCTTCTAATCTCGCAGAATTCTTAGCTTGGGAAAAAATTGAAGCTGTGGGTGGTTCATGGATGATGAAAGGTTCAAATGATGATATTGTAAACTCATGCAAAAAAATCGCAGAAATTGTAGAAGGGAAGTAATATGTTATTAAATGTTAAAAAAGCTGAAGATTGTCGTTATGATCAAGTTTCAATGGGTGAAGTTATGCTTCGTTTAGATCCAGGTGAAGGGCGAATTAGAACTGCTCGTTCTTTTACTGCGTGGGAAGGCGGCGGAGAGTATAACGTTGCTCGAGGTTTAAGAAAATGTTTCAATTTTAGAACTGGTGTTATTACAGCATTTGCAGATAATGAAGTTGGTTCACTATTAACAGATTTTATTTGCCAAGGTGGAGTTGATACATCATTAATTAAATATTTACCGTACGATGGTGTAGGGCGTTCATGCAGAAATGGTTTGAACTTTACAGAACGAGGTTTTGGCGTGCGTGGTGCTGTTGGATGTTCGGATAGAGCAAACACTGCAATTTCAAAAATGAAACCAGAGGACTTTGATTTTGATTATATTTTTGGCACCCTTGGCGTACGCTGGTTACACACTGGTGGTATTTATGCAGCTCTTTCTGAAGAATCATCAGAAACTGTAATTGCTGCAATTAAAGCTGCCAAAAAATATGGAACTATTGTATCTTATGACTTAAATTATCGTCCTTCACAATGGAAAGCTATTGGTGGACAAAAAAGAGCACAAGAAGTAAATAAAGAAATTGCAAAATACATTGATGTTATGATTGGTAACGAAGAAGACTTTACAGCATGTTTAGGATTCGAAATTGAAGGTTCCGATGGATTACACACACTAAATTTGGATGGCTACAAAAGCATGATGGCTAATGTTGCAAAAACATATCCAAACTTTAAGGTAATTGCAACAACTCTTCGCGAAGTAAAAAGTGCAACAGTAAACAACTGGAGTGCTCTTTGCTATGCAAATGGTGAAGTATACAAAGCTCACCAGTATGATGATCTTGAAGTATTAGATCGTGTAGGTGGAGGAGATTCATTTGCCTCTGGACTTATTTACGGTCTTATAACAACAGATGATCCACAAAAAGCAGTAAACTACGGAGCAGCACATGGTGCATTAGCTATGACTACAGCAGGTGACACCACTATGGCAAATCTTAGTGAAGTAGAAGGCCTTATGAAAGGTAGTGGCGCAAGGGTTCAACGATAAATCACGGAGGAATAAATGGATATTCGATATAGCGTAAATCAAAGAGATTTTAAACGTTACACAACTGAAGAAACACGAGATGAGTTTCTTATTCAAAACTTATACGTTGCAAATGAAGTTGTAGCTGTATATTCTCATGTTGATAGAATGGTTACATTTGGATGTATGCCAACTACTGAAACTGTTTCACTTGATAAGGGAATAGATGTTTGGGGATGTTTTGGAACAAACTATGTACTTGAAAGAAGAGAAATTGGTATTTTTAACATTGGAAATACTGGTGAAATTACTGTTGACGGCAAGGTATATAGTCTCGAACACAAAGATTGTTTGTACATTACAAAGGGTGCTGAAAAAGTAATGTTTTCAAGTAAGGACAAAAATAATCCTGCAAAATTTTATATGGTTTCAGCTCCAGCTCATACAAGTTATGAAACAACCTTACTTACAATTAAGGATGCTGCAAAAAAACCTGTTGGAGATTCTTCTACTGCTAATAAGCGTGTGATTAATCAGTTTATCCACCCAGATGTTGTAAAAACATGCCAACTTTCTATGGGACTTACAGAACTTGAACCAGGTAATGTTTGGAACACAATGCCAGCTCATACACATGAAAGACGAATGGAAGTATATACATACTTTGATATACCAGAAGGAAATGTAGTATTCCACTATATGGGTGAGCCTACAGAAACTCGTCATATTGTTATGAAAAATGAAGAGGCTGTAATAAGTCCATCTTGGAGTATTCACAGTGGATGCGGTACTTGTAGTTATAAATTTATTTGGGCTATGGGTGGTGAAAACCAAGCTTTTGACGACATGGATACAATGTCTCCAGTTGATATGAAGTAAGTTTCATCAAAAAACAAAAAAAACCTTGCAAAATTGTTTGCAAGGTTTTTTTTATAGCTACATGGTTATTTTGCTAAGTAGCCACCATCAACAGGGATTGTAGCTCCTGTAATATAGCGTGCTTCTTCTGTTGCTAAAAATACTGCAACACCACCAATATCTTTCGGATTTCCCCATCGACCTAAGGGTATTCTGGCTGTTATTTGTGCGTTTCTTGCTTCGTCATTAACCAATGCTGTGTTCATTTCTGTATCCATGTACCCTGGTGCAATAGAGTTTACAGTAATTCCCTTTGAAGCCCATTCATTTGAAAGTGCTTTTGTCAGCTGCATTACTCCACCTTTACTTGCTGCATAAGCTGGAACTGTTTGGCCACCAAAAAAACTAAGCATTGAAGCCATGTTGATAATTCTTCCGCTTTCTTGTTTAAGCATCTCACGGCCTGCAAGTTGGCAAAGTGTAAAAATAGCATTAAGATTAACATTGATAACATCATCCCAATCTGATTGTAAAAAATCTTCACACTTATTGCGTCTTTGTATCCCAGCATTGTTTACTAATATGTCGATTTTTCCGCCAAGCAGAGCTAGGGCTTCTTTAAAAGATGCTTCAATTTTAGCTTTATCGTTTAAGTCAACTTGAACGCCATATACTTCATGACCTTTGTTGCTAAAATCTTTTGCAACATCATGTACAGATGCGCTTGATGCCATAATACAAACTTTTACACCTGCATCTACCATGGCTTGAGTAATTCCAAGTCCTAAGCTTTTATTGCCACCAGTAATGATGGCTGTCTTACCTTTAATACAAAACATAGTTTTCTCACTTTTAGTTAAATTTAAATAATACTTTCATTGCTCCGCTACCTTGCGTAAACAATAAATCAAAACCTTTTTGTGCTTCTTCTACAGGAAGTATGTTTGTAATTACTTTTTCAAATAGAGGTTGTTTTTCTGCTAAATCAACTGCTATTTGAAAATCTTTATCACGATATACTCTAACAAACTCAAAACATACTTCTTTGAACATTCCTTCATTTACCGGGAATGTTGTAGGAGCTTTATATCCTGCAACAATAACAATTTTTCCACGTACTTTAGAAGCTTTAATAAGTTGGCTTGCAACTGCCTCTACTCCTGCACAGTCGAATACGTAATCAAAACCATCTCCGCCTGTTTTTCGCATTTTTAAGTCTTCTAAATCAAGCTTCTTTGCATCTTCTACTTCAAAGCCTAAGTCTTTCGCAAGTGTGATGCGTTTTTCATCTGCTTCTACGAGTGTTAAGTTTGAGCATCCAAATTCTTTTAGCACAATGGCGAGTATTAAGCCGATAGGGCCTGAGCCATAAATGAGTGCGTTATCACCGGGTCTATAATTGGGCTCTCGAACAGAGTGAACCGCTACAGCTATTGGTTCAATAAGTGAGCCTTGCTCAAATGATACAGAGTTTGGAATCTCATATAACTTATTTTCATCCACTGCAACATACTCGCTCATTGCTCCATCTTTATCAATACCTACAAGCCGAAGTGTATTGCAAACATGTGCGTTTCCTGTTGTACACGGGGTACAAGTTCCACAGGAAATAATTGGGTTAACAGTTACTTTTGCGCCCTTTTTGAATTTAGGGGAATCTTTTTCTACAACACCACAAAACTCATGACCCATTACTAGTGGCGCTTTTGCTCTTGGATGTAAGCCTTTGTATATTCCCAAATCTCCACCACAAATACCTGCATATTTTACTTTTACAAGTACTTGGCCTTCTTTTGGTTCTACCATAGGAACTTCACATACTTCTATTTCTTTAGCGCCTTTATATACTACTGCTTTCATTTTTTTGCCTTTTAATTTTATAAAGTATTTACTGGGTAGTGAACTTTTTCACCTTTAACAAATCTGGTTGCTTCTTCTGCAACTTTTCGCTTTAATTCAAGTGCTGCTTCTTCTGAATACCATGCAATATGTGGTGTGCACAAAAAGTTTTCAAGTTCAAAAAGCTTGCTACCAACTTTTAATGGCTCAACAGCAACAACGTCAAGTCCTGCCCCTGCAATAATTCCATCTTTTAGTGCTACATATAAGTCTTCTTCATTAATAATTCCACCGCGAGCAGTATTAACAATGTAAGCTGTTTTTTTCATTTTCTTAAATGCATCAATATTAAATTGGTTGCTTGTTTCTGGAGTAAATGGTGTGTGAATTGAAATAACATCTGATTCTTTTAGAAGTGTATCCAAGTCAACTATTTTTATTCCTTCAACTACTTCACCAGCAGAATATCTTGTATCATAACCAATAAGGTTTACTTCAAAGCCGGCCATTCTTTTTGCAAATGTTAAACCAATTCGTCCTAATCCGAATACACCGATTGTTTTTCCTGGAATTCTATAAATTGGACATGCTTTTTGGTAGTTCCATTCTTTGTTTTTTGTATATTCATGAATAAGTGGTACTTTTCTTACTAGAGCCATCATTAATGCTACTGCTTGGTCTGCAACTTCATTCATGCCATAGTCAGGAACATTACATACTTGAACGCCTGCTTCTGTAGCGGCAACTAAATCTACAGTATCAACACCAACACCGTAGCGAACTATTTGCCCGAGGTCTGGGTTTAGTGCTTCTATTACGTTACGAGTGAACTTACCGTATTGAGTAATTAAAGAACTACATCCCTTACATTGATCAATTAAGTCTTGTTCAGTTTTACATTGTTTTAATTCATATTCAACACCGTTCTTGTTAAAAACTTCTTCTTCTTGAACGATATCTTTGTGATCGCAATCTGCAATAATAACCTTCATTATTAACTCTCCTAAGCCCCTTTGGGGTACTTTGTTAAGGATGTTAGTTCGCAGTTTTACTGCAACGCAGTAAAACTGTAAATGCAAAAAAAACTACATAGCGGTAGTGTTTTGCTCTCCTCATTTTTTAGAAGTATATATTACGTTATTCTGTTTGTCAACCTTGAGATTTTTTTTGATGGGCAAGCTTTGTTGACAATACTGAAAAAAATAGCTATTCTAAGCCATAAACGATTAGTAATTGTGTGAGAATAATAAAGGAGGCTCTTATGACCACATTAGAAAAGTATGTAAGTGCGAAAATTGTACCAGCTGTAACAATTGAAAATGAAGTTGACTTACGTAAGGTTGCTAACCTGTGTAGAAAGTATATCCCAGCTATAGAATTGACACAACGAACTGATTTTGCTTTAGAAGCATTATCAATCTTAAAAAAGGATTATCCAGATCTAGCTGTTGCTGCTGCAACAGTACTTAACGTTGAACAAGCAAAGGCAATTTTAAAAACCGGTGTAGACTTATTAATAAGTCCAGGACATACACCTGATTTAGTAGAATATTGCAAAGAACATAATGTGCAATATATTCCTGGGATAAGCACCCCTGATGGTTTAGAATATTGCTTATCAAAAGGTTTTTCATTATTAAAATTTTTTCCAGCCGAAGTAGCAGGAGGAATAAAATGGCTAAAAGCTGTTGAGCCTGTATATAGCCATACAGGCGTAACATTTATGCCCTTAGGTGGTGTTTCTGTTTCGAATGTGAAAGATTATCTTGCCTTAAATTGTGTGAGCGTATGTGGAGGGTCTTGGATTTGCCCTAAGGATCTTATTTCAAAAGGTGATTGGGAAGAAATAGAAAGACGTTTTCAAGAAGTAGCAGAAATCATAAAAAATTTATAAAAGATATGGAGATTTAGAAATGAAAAAAATTATTACATTTGGCGAAATTATGATGCGTTTAATGCCAGAAGGCTATTCTCGCTTTATTCAAGCAGAAAAATTTGAAACTACATATGCAGGAGGAGAAGCAAATGTAGCAGTATCACTTGCAAACTTTGGTTTAAATGCAGCATTTGTATCAAAAGTTCCTTCACATGAAATAGGGCAGTGTGCGGTGAATTCTTTGCGACGCTTTGGTGTAGATACATCTTTAATGCTTCGAGGTGGAGATAGACTTGGCTCGTATTTTGTTGAAAAAGGCGCTTCTCAACGTCCATCAAAAGTAATTTATGATCGCAAACACTCAGCAATTGCAGAAGCGATCCCATCAGAATTTGATTGGGATGCAATTTTTACAGATGTTGACTGGTTTCATTTTACAGGAATTACACCAGCTTTATCTTCTAACTGTGCAAAGATGTGTAAAGATGCACTAAGCGCTGCTAAGAAAAAAGGGATAACTGTTAGTTGTGATTTGAATTATCGAAAAAACCTTTGGAGTAAAGAAGAAGCTGGAAAAGTTATGGCAGAGCTAATGCCTTTTGTTGATGTTTGTATTGCCAATGAAGAAGATGCTGGCGATGTTTTTAATATTCACGCTAAAGACTCTGATATTACAGGAGGCGAACTCAGTAAAGATGGGTATATCGATGTTGCAAAACAACTTGCACAACGATTTGGGTTTAAAAAAGTTGCAATAACATTGCGTGGTTCAATTTCTGCAAATGATAATAATTGGTCTGGAATGTTGTATGATGGGCAAAATGC
>CAYJLQ010000041.1:0-11181 GCA_964370725.1 uncultured Treponemataceae bacterium | reverse complement strand
TCAATATCAGAAGGCAAGATTGCCCACGCCTATTTATTTTCAGGTCCTAGGGGCTGTGGGAAAACATCAACTGCAAGAATCTTAGCAAAGGTTTTAAATTGTACAAACGCAACTAATGGCGTTCCTTGTGGAACATGCGAAGCTTGTGTAGAAATATCACGTGGATCAAGCTTAGATGTAATAGAAATTGACGGTGCATCAAATACAAGTGTAAACGATGTTCGTCAAATTAAGGACGAAATCCTTTTTCCACCAAATGCTTTTAAATATAAAATATATATTATAGACGAAGTTCACATGCTTTCAACGAACGCATTTAATGCACTTTTGAAAACAATAGAAGAACCTCCTCCATATGTAATTTTTATTTTTGCAACAACAGAGCTACATAAAGTGCCTGCGACTATAAAAAGCCGTTGTCAACAATTCCATTTTAGACTTGGATCTATTGAACAAATAAAAGACCTTTTAGCAGAAACTGCAAAGGAAATGAGTATTGCAGCCGATGATGAAGCTCTGTTTTGGATTGCAAGAGAATCTACAGGAAGTTTTAGAGATGCATATACTCTTTTTGACCAAGTTGCAGCTTTTTCAGAAGGAAACATAACATACGAAAAAATACGCGACAAGTTAGGTCTTGTAGGTGTAGAAAGGTTAAATGCTCTTTGCGAACTTTGTGTTGAAGGAAAAACTAAAGACGCAATTCAGTTTATAGATGAAGTATTACAGGTAGGAGTTTCAATAGAGCAATTAATTTCAAATGCATCTGATTATATACGAAGTTTATTGTTTATAAAAAATGGTATAACCAAAGAATCTCTTTTGGGACAATCGGAACAGCGTTTTTCATCAACTGTTATACATGCATGGACATCAGTGCAAATGGAAAGAGCTCTTTCTCTTTTCTTGCAATTATATAGAGATGTTCGCTATTCCCTAAATCCACGCTTTGAGCTTGAACTTACTATTTCCAGGCTATGTTGGCTTTCTTCATGGGTTTCAAATGATGAAGTAAAATTAGCTGTAGATAACGCGAAAAAACTATTATCAAGTGGCATTGTTTCACAAGTTGCCTCTTCAAATCTTAGTCAAAGTTCTGCTCCGCAAAATCAAGTAGCAGAACCTGTTGCCGTAGCACAAACCCAAATAATTGAAACTAGTCAGCCTGTTGAAACGGATACAAATGAAGTGCAGCAAACAGCTGCCGTATATGAAGATGCAGCAACACCTGAAGTGCGTACACTAGCCACTAATGCAGAGCAGTTAAGAAGTATGACAATTGAAGAAGTGCGATCCAAAAAAATGTTCTTAGCCTCAGCTTTGAATCAATCGGAAGATTGGAGCTATGATGAAAGAGAAGTTTTTATATATGTTACATCTGCCTTTTTACAACAACAATTAATGGCTGAAAGTATCTATCTTAACGAAGTAACATCTTCTATGCTTGGTAGAAAAGTTAGCATTGACGTTATGGTTAAGGAAATCAAAAAAGAAGAAGAACAAAAAGAGGACATTCCTGCAAATGTTCAAATGGTAGTTGATGCCTTTGGTGGAGAAGTTGTATCTGTTCAAGATAGAGTACAGCTTAACGCTGATTCAAATCAGAATAACAATACCTAATTTTGGGAGAAATACATGAACATAAATCCTTTTGATTTAATGAAAAATTTGGGAAATATACAAGGAGAGCTTTCAAAAGCTCAAGAGGATCTAAAAACAATTACAGCTACTGGTAGTTCTGGTGGCGGAATTGTAAAGGTAACAATGAATGGTACAATGGAAGTACTTTCTGTTGAACTTGATCCTATAGCTGTTGATCCTAGAGATATTACTATGCTCCAAGATTTAATTGTAGCTGCTTCAAGAGATGCAACATCAAAAATTAAAGATTCAATAAAAGATAAAATGGGCCCAATGCTGGGCGGATTAAATATACCGGGGTTAAACCTGTAATATGACGGCACTCGATGAATTAACAAATAGTTTTTCCAGGCTTCCAGGTATTGGAAAAAAATCTGCATCTAGATTAGCACACCATTTATTAAAAGTAGACCAAAGTTTTTTAGAAAAATTTGCGAGCGAGCTAGTTACCTTACATCAAAGAATTAAAATTTGCTCAGAATGTGGTTCATACACAGAAGAAGATCCTTGTGCAATTTGCTCAAACCCATTAAGAGAGAGAAATATTATTTGTGTGGTTGAACAAGCCCAAGATGTTGATACTATAGAGGCTTCTCGTGAATATAGAGGCTTGTTTCATGTTCTAGGGGGAGTTATTGCTCCTTTAGAAGGCATAGGACCAGACCAGCTGTCTATTGCAAAACTTATAAAGAGAGTAAGTACAGGAGAGGTTTCAGAAGTAATTATAGCAACAAATCCGACAGTAGAGGGAGACACCACAGCTTTATATGTGCAGCGATTGTTAGCTTCTTCTTGTGGAGATTCTGTTTCTGTTACTCGTTTAGCATCAGGACTTCCTGTTGGTGGGGACTTAGAATATGCCGATAAGCTTACTCTTGCGAGAAGTTTTAGAGGAAGAACTACCTTATAATTCTATTTTTTCTTGTGACATTCAGTGCAGCCTGTAACATGGACATGTTTTTTTTCTTGGCTTCGTGTAAAAATATATGCTGTTAAATGCCCCTTAGTTGGAACTTTTTTGTGGCAAACTGGGCAAACACGCTCTAGGCCTCGTTCTACATCTGGAAAGCAATGTGGACAGCCATGAATGGTACATGGTTGCTCGTTTGCACTCCCTGTTTTGTAAACCCTCGAAATAACATTTTCTCCACCGTATAGCATAGTACCACATAGAGGGCAGGGGCTTTTTGCTCTTCCTTGAGGAACTCTCTTTTTCTTTTGTGGTGGTCTTTTTGCAAAGTAATCTAAAAAAAATTGAAAAGCATAATAGAACAATAGCAGCGCAACAACAAAAAATAAAAAGAAAATGAGTAAACTAGAGAGACTCACTTGGTACTTCTATTTGTGTATTTGTTGTTGCTTGACCTTCTGCTGATGGCTCTGTCGGTTCAGGAGGAAGAGGCTCATAAATAAGTCTCATTTCTTCTATTTCATTTCGCTGACGGTAACGTAATAGGAGTGTTCCTGTATCATCAATGTATACATACCCTGGAGCATTGTATGTTTCAAAGCGAGAGTCAGTTGCATAATCTAAGCCGTAGATTTCAATTGATTCAAACGGCTTAATTCCTGTAATGATACTGTGATAAATTTCAGTTACAGGGAAGTCAAATTGCATAGTAATTGTTCCAAATGTGTCTACAGTGTAGTCTTTTTCAGGAATAATATTCCACATCCAAATTGGAGTTCCCTCATTGTAGCCTAATACATCTGCATGAGGGTAGTATGGGTTATCTGGAGTAAAGTATGGATACATGTAAGCAATCATGCTAGATGGTAACAATGTTGCATTTTGCAAAGCTGAAGATAAAAGCATTGTTCCACCTGCAATTAAGTCGGTGCGTGCTTTTAATTCACCGTATGCTTTTAAGACGGATCCAGCTTTTGCTGCAAAGGCGTTGTCTATGGCTCCGTCATCGCTAATAATACTTAAAAGCTCATTGTTTAATGATGAAGCATTTTCTAAAATAATAACGCATTGCTCAAGAACTGGCTCTAGTAAAGCTGCAGATGAAGGCAGATATTTTGCTAATGTTACATACGTATCTAAAATACCAGTTGCTTGTTGTACTGTTGGGGCAAAGGTTTCCATTGTTGCTGGAAGTTGCAAAATAGCTTCAATATTGCTTGTGTTTTGTTGTAACAAGAATGTAGGGAAGTTATCTAGCTTGTAAACATCCAAGAGGTTTCTTTCTAATGAGTATTGCATAGAGAAAGAAATATTTTCATTTTCTTGCATTAATGTTTGATTCATTGAAACAAGAGTGTTGAAGTACGGAGATGTAAAATACGTTCTATTGTTTCCATTAATAAATGAAGCAGGAACATTAGCTATCGCTTCTGCATATCTGCCTTGTGTTGCCATTTCTGCTACATACGCTGCAATGTATTTTTCACTTGATGCATCGCTTTGTGATGTTCCAAATGCTCTAACAATATGATTTTTTGCAGTTGTCACAAGCGTATCAAGTGCTTCTTGAGTTGCGTTTTCCATTCCTACTATACTTGTGTATGAGAATGCTTGTCTTTCTTCATGAGCTGCAACTTGTGCAAAAGTACTTGTTAAGGAAGAAAGAAGGAGTGTACTTGTAGTAATGTTCCCCGCTAAAAGCGAAAAGGATTTTTCCCTAGACTTTACAATTACTTTGTTTTTTAGAACATCTGTTATGTTATAAGAGCTTGCTGTTTCGTAGGGAATTATTACTGTGTCGCGCGAATTTGGAATGATTGATTGTAAATCAAAGCCGACTTCATCGGCATGAAAGTTAAGAGCTATATCATTAGAGAAATGAAGTGAAAAGGAGTTTTCATCTTGTTCTTCCCATGTTTGTAGAGTGAGAGGAATTTCTTGCCCAGATTCTTTTTGAAGAATTACAGGGTTAGATTCTGTTGCAAATAATACAATCCCATTGCCCGAAACTCGAAAGTTGTTGCTAAGAATTGTCTGAGTTTCATCAGTATTTGATGTATCTGTAGACAATCGGAGGTTGAGAGATTGAAAATTTTGAAAAATCGACATTTCCTTTCTAAATTGAATTGCAAAAATGCCGAAAATAATAATAATATAAAGGACTGTAAGTCCAAAAAATCTGCGAACTAGGTATTTTGCCATTTATAGTAGTGTACTCAATTATACGCTTAAAATCAACACCTTTAATGCGATAATTGAAATATTAAGGATTAAAAATGATTATTAAAATTTTAGAAAAAAAATTGCCTTTTAGTTTTATGTTTATGCTTTTAGCATTATGTATTTTTTTTGTTTCATGTAGCACAACAAGCTCTATTCCAGAAGAAACACCTGTGGTGCCTGAGGTTGAAGAACCTGTTGATTTAGTTGTCGAAGAAAAAGATGACGTACCCTACGATATTGCATTTGCAACAAAGCTTCAAGAATTATTGAATAAAGGGTACACAGATGAAGCTTTAGCTATGTTTGATACCATCCCAGAAGAATACGCAGACAATGCCAACTTAAATTATTTACATGCATCTCTTCTTGTTTCAACTGGACACATTAACGATGCTGATATTTTAGTTCAAGAATTATTAGCAAAGAGTCCTGATAATCTTGATTTGCAATTTTTACATGCTCTTGTCTTAAAAGAACAAGGTAAAACACGCGACAGTAAAAAAGTTGTAGAAGGTATTTTAAAGGTAGACCCTACAAATATTGATGCAAATGTTGAGCTGGCAAACACATACATGCTTGTTAAAAACTTTAGGCTAGCAAATAAACACTTTGTTGCAGGTTTAAGAGCAGATCCTGAAGACACAGCGTCATTATTTGGTCACGCATTAACATCATGGTACCTTGAAAATGATGAAGTTGCTAAAGATGCATTAAATAAGCTTGTAGAGGTTCAACCTGAGAATAGCCTTGCATGGGCATATCTTGGAAAATTGAGTGCTGATAAAGGCAGGTATGAGCAAGCTGTTGAATACATGAAAACAGCTATCTCCTACGAAGAAGATTATTATTCACACTGGTTAGATCTAGGATCATTTTATCGTAGTATGAATGAAAAAGAAGAAGCTGAAAAAGCATGGTCGAGAGCAATTGAGATTGACCCTACCTACTTTTTAGGGTATGCTTACAGAGGTGGTTTGCGCGACGAAATGAAAAACTACGAAGGCGCGCTTTCAGATTATAATAATGTTGTTAAATACAACCCAGAGTATTACTATGCGTATGAATCTATTGGGATGCTGTATTGGAAAGATAAGCGATGGACAGAATCTCGTAATGCTTTTTTAAGAGCATATGGTGCAAATCCACGAAGTACTTCATACGCTCTTTTAATTTCTGCAACATATTTGCATGAAGGGAAAAAGAATGAAAATCAAGAGTTCCTAAAAGAAGCAATGCGTACTGTAGACAGAGAATCTCTTGATTATCAGATGTTGCGCTTATATTATGATGGTGTCGGCGAGTCTGGTGTTTTACATAAGGTTGTAAATGCAGAAAGCAATACTGTTAGAGGAAGAATGCTTTTTTACATGGCTGTGTTCTATGAAATTAATGGACACAAAGACCTTGCAAACAAATATCATATTGAAGTGTATGATATGCAAGCCCCAATGTTTTTTGAGTTCCGCTTTTCTGAGTGGGCAGTTGAAGACATGAAAAAAAATAATGTTTCGTATTAAAAAATAGGATATAATAAATGGAAAATACTACACAGGTAGAAAAAAATGCAAATGAAGTGCATTTGCATTTTGAAAATCGTGAAATTATTTTATTGGGAACGGCACACGTTTCACAAGAAAGCATTCAAGATGCCATATCTTTAATTGAAAGTGCTTCCCCAGATTGCGTTGCTATAGAACTTGATAGTGGACGCTATGCTTCTATGCAAGATCCTGAAGCGTGGAAAAAACTTGATATTGTGAAGGTTTTAAAAGAAGGGCGAGGATTTATGATGATTGCAAATCTTGTGTTGTCCTCTTTTCAAAAAAAGATTGGTTCTGACATGGGGGTAAAACCTGGCGATGAAATGAAGGCTGCTATAGCTAAGGCAAAAGAGCTTTCTATTCCTACTGCAATGGTTGACCGCCCTATTCAAACGACTCTTCGCCGTGCTTGGGCAAAAAATTCCTTTTGGGGAAAAATGAAACTGTTGGCAACTCTTTTTGCAACTGTTTTTGAAAAAGAAGATATATCAGCAGAACAAATTGAAAATTTAAAGCAGTCGAATGAAATGGATGCTATGATGCAAGAGCTTGCTAAAGAACTGCCTGTTGTAAAAGAAGTTCTTATTGATGAACGTGACCAATATTTAGCATCCAAGATATGGGATGCCAAAGGTAGCAAGATTGTTGCTGTTCTTGGTGCGGGGCACTTAAAAGGTGTTGAACGATTTTTACAGCAAATTAAATCTGGAGAAAAAACATCTGATACATCAAACATAGATGTTGTTCCAAAACCTGGTGTGGGTGCAAAAGTTGCTGGCTGGATTTTTCCAGCACTTATAATTGCACTAATTCTTGCAGGGTTTTTTGTAGGTGGCACTCAAACCTCTTTAGAACTTTTAATAAACTGGCTTTTATGGAATGGATCTTTAGCTGCTTTAGGTGCGCTTCTTGCATTTGGCCATCCTTTAGCTATTGTTGCAGGTTTTATTGGAGCCCCTCTTGGCACATTGAATCCTTTCATTGCTGTTGGAATTTTCACAGGCCTAGTACAAGCAACATTAGTAAAACCAAAAGTTGCAGATATGGAAACCCTAGTTGATGATTTTTCGTCAATAAAAGGAATTTATAAAAACAGAATATCTAGAGTTTTATTAGTATTCTTTTTATCTAGTTTGGGTGGTGCAATAGGAAACTTTATTGCAGTGCCAGCTCTTTTTACATCATTGTTTTAATATTTTAAGCGAAGTAATTTCGAAACCTTTTTTTTATCCCAAAGTTCCTTGCGTTCTTTTGGAAGGGTTTCGATATTGTCGCTTCTAAATCCTAATGATTCAAACCAGTCGGCTGTTTGTGTTGTAAGAATAAAAACACTTTCGCATTTTTTATTTTTTGCTTTTTCTATTAAAAATGTAATGAGTTTTGGCCCAATGCCAGCTCTTGAAACATTTTCATCGACTACTACAGCGGCAATTTCACCTTGAGTACTTTTTGAATCGGTATTTAAATACATGTGGAGAGCTGCACAGGCTTTTATTCCACCATCTATTTCGTATACCACATAATCATTTAAAGTTTCTTGTAGGTCTTTTTCAGATCGTTCTAGGAGCATTCCTTTTTCAATAGCTGGATGCATAAGACTTAATACTGATGGAATGTCGTCGGCTGTCATAGAGCGAATGCCACCATATGTGTTTTTATAAACCATTGTGCCTTGCCCAACGTCTGAGAATAATTCTGTTAGTATCGCCCCATCTAAGCTTCCATCTACGATATGTGAGCGCGTAACGCCATTATCACATGACTGTGCACAAACTTTTATTAGGCTTATTGTGTCTAGTTCTAAGTGGAGTTTATCGTTTTCTTTTGCAAAGGTAATTGCTTCTTCTACTGTCATTGCAGAGATTGTTCCTGTATCATCGATTTGAATGCTCTTAGGGATTGAAAATGTTTGCGCTTCGATTGCCTTATGATTACCAAGGTAAAAAAGTTTTTCTGCTTGCAGTGCAATTGCAATTTCTGAAGCGAGGGCAACTGAAGAAATATTGTATGGCTTACCTACGCTACTCCAACCAATGCACGGGAAAATTGGGATTCCCCCACCTTGCAAAATTTTATCTAATTCTAAAACTTCTATGTTTGCAATTTCTCCACAGGTTCCATAGTCTACACCATCTATAATCCCTTTTCCACGTGCTTTTACCCAGTTTCCGATAAGAGCCGTTTTATGCTCGCCAGCTAAGTTAGACATTATTTTATTTGATGTATCAAATGCAGCCATTTTAATAAGTGGCATTGCTTTTTCGTCGGTAATTCTAAAACCGTTATGTATTTTCCATGAGATTTTTGTTTCATCTAGGACTTCATTAATTCTTTTTCTTGAGCCTGGAACAATGACAATGTTTAAACCTGCTTCATGCACCAAGCTTATATCGCTAATGTGGCTTAAAAAGAATGGTGAATCTATGATTGAGTCATCAATATGTATAACAATTGTTTTATTGGTAAATCTTCGAACGTATCGTAATACATCTCGAATACGTTCTGCTCTTTCATGGTACATTGGAATGTTCCTTTATTTTGTTACATGCGTTAGGAATTGTAGGGGCCGCGCATGCGGTTCGAATCTGCTAATACCAAAATGCAGCAGATTCGAATGGAACCCCGAAAAGTCCGACCTCATGCTTGCATGAGGGAACGCCCTTATTAATAACCGTCTGACATTGCTCTGTTTAAGTCTCTTTGATAAAGTTCTTGGTAGACTAAACTTCGGGTTCTTAGTTTTTCTTTAATATCTTGTGAAAATGGCATGTGGCGCCAGAATATTCCCCGAATTTCTTTTTCTAGTCGTTGAACTCCGTCGGCTTCTTTTGTCATCCAAAGTAGGTAGTCTTTTATAAAGTAGTCTTTAATATCGCCTTTTAGTTTTTGGGATACAAACCATTGGTAATATTGACCTGTGATACCTTCTTCCATCCAGTAGTAAGATGCCTTTTCTTTAGCTACTTGCCATCTAAGGTCTGCCGTTGCCATTAGTAGTGCATTTTTGAGGTTTTTTGCGTACATTGGAATTGCAATGCGGGCGCGGCTAGTAATTCTATTGTATCGGCTAAATGGTTCCCAGCACATTCCGTATTCACCGTATGTTGGGATTAGTATTACGAATGGGATGATGCGGTTTTGAACATTTTTATGAACGCGGCAATATGCTGTTGGGTCTATTGACTCTATCCAGCTCATTATGTCTATTACGTTTTCTCTAAAGCCTGTTTCTTTTGGAAGGCAGTGGAAATACTCTCGTGTAAAAATTGGGAAGTGGTTACCTTGGCGTCCTACGGTCATTTTTGCCATTTGGTGCACTGTGTCAATTTCGGTGTTAATATCTGATCCACTTACCTGTAGTGTTGTTTCTCCTGTTACTGCAAGCTTTTGTTCTAAGTTTGCGCATGCCTCTTTTGCTTCTTGATAATCATTGTAATAGCTTGAAAGGTCTTTATCATTTTTAAGAAGCGCTTTTAGCTTTTCGTTTATTTCTGATACCATCTTTTTTTGAGCATCTGACATGGGTTGCTTATGTGGCTGGGCCCCTGGGATGTATGGGTGGTCGGTGAGTATTTCGAATCTGGAGCGAACTTCTGCTTCTAGCATTGCTCTTTCGCTTTCTTTCATTGTTAAAAAGTTTTCTGCTGTTTGCAGTTTTGCAGAGCTTTTTGCTTTAAGTTGAAGGAGCCTGTTTGTTTCTTCAGAGCTACCTGCAGCTGGTTTTCTGCTTGCTGGTGCTTCATCTGTTGCTGATAACTCTATTCTTCCGAGCGCAATGTCTCTAAACCACTCATCTAGATAGTAGATTGGTTCGTTTGATGTGTTTTCTAAAAAAGCCTTTGAAAATGTTTCTTTATTTTCCACTGTGAAAAGGGAAGGCAAGATTACTGCGTAGCGCATGAGCATTTTCTTTGCCATAAGAACACTTTTTGATGTCATTTTTGGGGCTACTGATCGAAGTAGTTCCCAATATGCATTTGTCATTTGCTGTCTAAAAACTGTTCTATCTTTTGGATCTTGGCAGTTTAAGAATTTTGAAAGTACGGTATGCACACGCTGGGCACTATCATTTTCTCCTGAAAGTGCTTTTTTGTAATATTCTTTATCGTCAAAAACTTCTGTTTGTGGTGTATCTGCTATAAACTGTTCAACTGGTTGAAATTGTTTTATGAGTAGGTTTACTGGGGCGTATGGTGCTGTTGGCTTTAATGTTGACGGGTCAACTGATGCTTCTGTGTCATCAATCATATCCATTGTTTCGTCATCGTATGAAAAGTCTTTTGCACTGTTTTCGAGTAATGCCAAAATTTCGGGAGCTAATTCGTCACTCATGTTTTATCCCTCTTATTATAAATTAGAACATAGTTCATCTAGTTTATATTTTATCACTAATGTACTTGTTTTTCAAGCTAGACGGGAACTTTATTTGTAGAAATTTTCCTATGATATTGTAAAAAAAGATTGCTGTTTCTAATAAAAGTAACAATAATCTTTATAAAGTGCTTTATTAAATATTCATTTTTATGTATAATTATTGTATATTTATACATAAAAATGAGGTTTTATAATGAAAAAATGCATTGCTTTGTTACTCGTTGTGTTGCTTTCAGTTACTGCTTTCGCAGGTGGGGCAAATGATTCTGGCGTAGATACATCACTCGAAGACGTTATGTCTAAGGGTGAGTTTATTATGGGGCTTGATGACTCTTTTCCTCCAATGGGTTTTAGAGACAGCCAAAATAATATTGTTGGGTATGATGTTGATCTTGCAAAAGAAGTTGCTGCCAGAATGGGTGTTGAATTAATTTTACAACCAATCGACTGGGCAGCAAAAGAACAAGAATTAGATACTGGAAAAATTGACTG
>CAYJLQ010000040.1:0-11272 GCA_964370725.1 uncultured Treponemataceae bacterium | reverse complement strand
CAACTGCAGTAGCGCCATTTTCAATTGCTTTTACAATAAAACTATTGCCATGCACATGAACGCCAGGAAGCGCAAAAAAAAGAGAGCCCTCTTTTACATACCTCGAGTCAAACACTAGTGAAGATATTAAAACATCTGAACCTTTAAAAGTAAGCCCTTTTGGCAAGATGCAAGATAATTTTTTTTCCATAGTGCATTCTACTATTAAATGGACTATTTTTCAAGTGTTAAAAAATCGGCGAATACTAAATTCTAAAGCTTAGTGGTAGATACAATAGTTTTCATAGACGCAACCGAATTATTCATTATTACTTGTTAATTATTAATTACCTATGCTATACTAAAAGCATGAAAAAAGAAACAAAAAAATTCACCCTTTCAACACCACGGGAGGGATTTATCGACATTACAAATCACATCGAAGGCTTTATCATTGAGCTTGGAGCCGTCTCTGGTACAGCACTAGTTTTCTGCCCACATACAACGGCTGCAATTACAATCAATGAAAATGCTGACCCAGATGTTCAGCACGATATGCTCCTTGGATTAAATACAGTGTACCCGCAAGACTCACGCTTTAGACATGGAGAAGGAAACTCACCTGCACACCTAAAGTCATCCACACTGGGTGCTTCTGAGCAGCTCATTATTCACAATGGAAGCTTACTATTAGGTACTTGGCAGAGTGTGTACTTCTGTGAGTTTGATGGCCCACGAACCAGAACTTTTTATGTACATATAACACATTAGATTACAGCAAAACCCCCTGGGCAACGCACAGGGGGCAAAAGAGGAGTGTAGTGTGTAACAAAAATATTTGTTATAACAAGTATATATTAAAAACCTTAAGATAGTCTTAAGAAAAACAGACATTTATACAATTTTATATTTTTAACACATTTTAAAATAAGCGCTCAAAAGAAAACTCCCTTTACAACGTAAAGGGAGTTAAAAAGGAGGAGTGTAGTGTGGTTAACAATATATTTTGTTATAATAATTATATTGCACAAACCTTAAAATAGCCTTAAGAAAAAAGAACATTTGTGCAATTTTAACTTTTTTTTATTTTATTTAAACCATGCAAATAAAAAAAGTTCCCTCTACAAGGTAAAGGGAACTAAAAAAGGAGGAGTGTAGTGTGGTTAACAATTGCTTTGTTACATATACTATACCTCCCCAACCTTAAATCAATCTTAATAAACATGAAAACTACTAAAATATAATGTAACTTTCTCACTTTTTTTTTAGCTTAATTGTGTTATTATTAATGTATGAAATAACTATTTCTAACCAATACTTACGTTTTGGTATTATTATCCTTAAAAGGAGCCTTATATGGCAGCAGTAGTATTAACTAAAGAAAACTTTAATGAAGAAGTATTACAATCAGACAAACCAGTTTTAGTAGACTTTTGGGCACCTTGGTGTGGCCCATGTAAAATGGTTGGTCCAATTTTAGAAGAAATTGCAAATGAAGTTACTGATAAAAAAATTGCTAAAGTAAATGTTGATGAGCAAGGCGATTTAGCAGCTGAGTACGGCATAATGAGCATTCCTACCCTTGTAGTATTTGTGGATGGAAAAATTGCAAAACAAGCCGTTGGCGCAAAAGACAAAGATGGTATATTAGCGTTATTAGCTTAATTACAAAAAATATAAGATTTAAATGCTAAAAGGGGCGTTAATTAGTACATAATTAACGCCCCTTTATTTATAATCAGCTTCAATATCTAAATTTACTTGGTAGCCAAGCGTGAAATTCTTTTTTCAAGCTTTTCCTCGTCTAAAATGGTTACCCCTCCACGACTTAAACTAACAGAGCCTTCTTCTTGAAAATACTTTAATAACCTTGTTACAACTTCTCTAGCACTACCCAAATGTTGTGCAATTTTTTCATGTGTAATAGTTATAGTATCTTTTCCTTCAAGTGTTTTTTCAGACAACAAAAAGTCAGCTAATCTATCATCCATACTCTTAAAAATTATTTGTTCCATAAGCCACATAACATCAGTAAAACGAGATGCTAGTAAGTCATTTGTATAATTTGCCAATACAGCAGATTCCGACATTACTTTTTTATAAACAAAAGCAGGTATTAACCAAAACGTGGTATCTTTATCTGTTTCAACAAATGTTTCAAACTGAATACTATCCATCATGCAAGAAGCTGAAAACAAGCACATATCGCGTTGAAATATTCTATATAATGAAACTTCTTTGCCCTCTTCCGACATCATATACACTCGAAGCTGGCCTTCAAGCACAAGCATCACACCAATACAATCTGCGTCACCGTTATGCAACAACGTTCCTTTTGGAGCACTCATAAAGCTTGCATTTTCTAAAAGAGTTTTTTGGTGTATTGGATCAAGTTTTTTCCATACTGGAAAATAATCTTCCATATTCGCTTTCATACCTACAGTATACACCTTATATAGCTTTAATGCAACGTATTTTTTACACATTATGCTTTTTGATAGCCATTGCTTTTGAATGAAATAAGGTGTAAAATGCAAATAGATGAAAAAATATTTGTCCCTAAAAATTTTTAAACCACTTGATATTGTCATTATTATCATTGCAGGCGCATTAGTAACAGCCTCTTTCTACTTCACTCTAACAAATAGAGATGCTGGAGCAACGCTTATTGTAACAGATACTGATGGAGAATGGGTGTACGATTTACATACAGACACAACTATTGGGGGGAAAGGGCCTCTTGGAGTTTCAGTTATCATAATCCAACAGGGGGAAGCGTTTTTTGCAAGCTCCCCTTGTGACAATCAAATCTGTGTTCACTCTTATCCAATACATACAAACGCAAACTTTATAGCATGCCTTCCAAACCAAGTATTCATTCGAATAGAAGCAGAAGAAGAAAATTCAAAAATATCAGACCTTGATATCATTAGCTATTAAAATTTAAAAATGACTTTATTTTTTTATTTTTTTATTGTATAATGGATTTTGGAGACAAACTTGTACACAAGAACAATAGAAAATCCGCCTAAAAAAATTGTTAGCAATGGAAAGGCGGTCTTTGGCGACTTCAACTATCCTCCTCAACGACTAAGCATACAACGTTTAAAACAACCTTTTAGTCTTATGCCATTGCCTAATTTTTTAACAAAATTACGTATTCGAGCAAATTTATGCTTTACTTTTTCCATTGATAGTTATGTAGGAACCATCGAAGTTCTTGATGCTCGATATTTTGCCTTTGCAGAAGTTACCGTATGGGATAAAGAAAAAAAACAAAAACTATCATATCGAACGTTTATTGCAAGACGACGGACTATTCCAATAACATCACAAAAAGGCATTTGTAAATCTTTTAAGAAAAATAGATTTATTCGTATAAATTGGAATTATGAAACTCAAAATTTTACCATAGTTTGTAGATTAAAGCATGATTCACAGAGACCCGACTTGCACTTTGCTTTTTCGGCCGCATTAGAAAGGGAAACCACTGGAACAAATATTTCAGTTGTACCTGCTCCAACAATGAGACGTTGTGCTGCTATTCATCATGCTGCATTCCCAATTGACGGGAATATTTCTGCAGAATCTTCAGTATTAACCGCCAGTCCTTTTGTTTCTAACGGACTGGGCTTTTTTACTGTTAGGAGAGCCTTCTATAGACTAAGAACATTTTGTCATTCTATTACAGCTCAAGGTATTGTAAATGGAAATCATGTTCAATTCAATCTCTATGTTTCAAACCAAGATCCAGTTGATCCATTTTTATACAATGAAAACATATTATTTATTAATGGAGTTGCAACTCCACTTCCTCCTGTTACCATTACTCATCCAAAAGGTATTGGGAAACAATGGGTTATTCAAGATACTGAAAGCATGGTAGACATATCGTTTTTTCCAAGCGTAAACATAGTGAGAAAAAACAGTATTTTAATACTGCGCACACAATATCACACATTATTTGGTTCCTGCGAAGGAAATATTTCAGACAAAGATGGCACCTTGTATCCTTTAAAGGATTTGCAAGCAGTAGCTAAAAAACAATACTTACGACTATAGAATATGAGTGCAAAAAAAACTGCTCGTTATAATCCGGGCGAATTAGACAAAGTACGCAAAAATCTCGGAGAACTAGATCCAGCTGAATCACAAAGAATGGCAGATCTTTTAGGAGGAGAAGTGGGTACAGAACGAGCGAACCCAGTCACACGAGAAATAGTTCGCTCGCCAGCAAACAAAGCTCGCCAGTACATTCCAACAAAGCCACTTTCTGAGCAAGAAATAAAGCGTCAAAGGGAAGAACAAGAAACAGCAGAGCAACTTGCAGTTTTAAAAAAACGCTCTATACCTTTTTTATCTCCTGAACAAAGAAAAGCATATTACCGTTTGCTCACGTCATCAAATTACAAAATATCGCAAAAGCCAGGTTTTTTTAAATTATTAGTATCCTTTGGAAAAGCGAGCCCAGATGACCTTGCATCTAACTTTGTAAAAAACACACTTCCAACACATGTAAAACATATTGAGTCATTCATTGATGCAATGAAAAATCTTATTGATTCTACAGCTGGAGAATACAAACAAAAAATTACCACAGAAGATGATCCATACAATAAAACACTGCGCTATATTTATGATTGGAACACAATTATGCTTAATGAAGCTACAAAAAACTTAGCCAGCACCGTGGATCCAATTATGGAAGATGCAGTTCCAGCAACAAAAGAACTTTTTAAGCACCTAATGAGATTTTACTTTTTGGGTGAATCAAAAATGGCAGAAACAATAAAAAAACTATACATTGCAGCCACAAAGCCAAACTCAACTAACAAGGCAAAAAATCTTGCATATGCAAAACAAGCAACTGCAGAATGGATATATATTTTTAGCAAAATTATGCATGGAACATACCCCCTACTTATGAGGATGACCAGTGCACAGTGCTACCCCTTCCCTGACTTTTATACTCAAAACATATCAAAAATTTTACCATTTTTAGGCATTACAAAATTTGATTTAGTTTTACCAAAAAAAGACAATTCACAACATGAACAACCAACAAAACCAATCGTAGTTCCTGTTAAAGTTGACACAGAGTCTGGAAAAGATCCAATACCACAAGATGTAAAACAATCGCTAAATGTATTAAATAATTTATTCCCAAATGCGGGATGGAATGACTTAGAAAAAAAACCAGATATGTATACATATTTTCAACCATTGTATCAATTCAGAGATGGGTTTAATGTACTTTCACCATCTAACCCGCTACAAATCACAATTGTACTACTGCGCATCATTGAAGACTTTTTTCAAGGATGTAGAAATATTATTTTCAATATCGATCTTGAAAATCCTGATAATGCAGAATACGTTTTAACTGACGACAGCTTGCAAAAAATAATAGCTGAATGGTCTCAATACAGAGAAATAATGTTTAACAAAACCTTATGTCCTGAACTACGAGATTATGTAAATAGAGTGTATGCCCAAAACGACTTCAAAAAGTCTAAGTACGCTAAAAAACAACTTTCTGGTTGGCTCTGGCAAATGAAATACTTATTTCACCCACATCTTTCATTTGAAATTGTTTTCTTAGAGCGCCCCGCACATGATTCAACATACAAATCATTACCAGTAAGAATTCATCAAATTACAAATATCTTTACAGGTCTTATAAAAAATGCAAACATCGAAGGCCAAGACAAAAGTGCAAACTTTGGAGTACAGTATCGCTTTGATGTGGAAAATTCTATTGCCTTTCGCTTAAATGTTCTTTTAGGTGGGGAAAACTCGGAATTAAAGACTAATCTGAATTTAATGAAATATACACTTCACGCACTAAAAGTTTTAGATTGGTGGGTAAATGATAAAAATTCGTTAGCATACAAAGAACCCATTGTCGTTCCGTATAGAACTGAAACAGAAGATGGAGAACCTACATTTTCAGCACCACTTCGCACAAACCAAAAAGAACTATTTTTGCATTACGCAAAAAAGAGAGAGACATCTCAGCCAAAAGATAGTGTCCAAACAGACAAAGAAGACGAAAAGGAAACTCCTACAGAGTAGGGAAAAACCTTGCTATAATCTTTTCGCTTCGTGGTAAAAAAAACTGTACCACAGGGCCAATAAGAATTACTGCAACAAGTGTTCCAGCTCCAATTACGCCTCCAAAAGCGAAACCGACACCAACGAAAACAACATCGCACGCCATTCTAACCCATCTAAAGTTAACGTTTTTCCATGTATGGATCTTATCGGCAACAACAATGGCAACAAGATCATTTGGACCAGTTCCAGAATTGCTCTTAATAACAATCGACATACCAAAACTTAGAATAACACAACCAGCAATTAATACTGCATAGCGAATCCATAAGGCTGTATCGATAGTTATTGTATCAGCAAAAATCCATAAAAAAAAGTCTATTATCCAGCCACCTAAAAATGCACAAACAATAGTACCAGGTTTTACATAGTTTTTTGTAGTAAAAAAAAGAAACAAGGTAATAATACAAAGCAAAATAACATGACAAGTTCCAATGCTTAAACCAACTTTCATTGAAACGCCTTGCACAAAAACGGTAAAAGGGTCAGATCCTAGTTGGGAAAGTAGAAAAAGCGTAACACCTAAATGCGCAATGATTAATCCAATCACTAAAACAAAAATTCCTAAACACCATTCTTTAATTGTCCTCTTTGAAGTATCTTTTGCAAATGTATTTGACATATTAAACTCTCCTCTTGCTATATTGTATCATAGCTAAAAAAAATTAGCTACTCTAAGCATAGTTTTTTAAACCTATTATTTATCTCTCCCCTCTTGCCCATACCACCTGTTTTTGCTATGCTTTTTAAGCTTCATTTAAGAAAATAGTATTATACTGAAAATCGTATTTTAAAAATAAGAGAGGAATCTATGATAGAACTAAAGCATGTTTCTCGTTCATTTGGCAGCTTTAAAGCCGTAAATGATGTTTCGTTTTCAATTAAAACAGGCGAAATTGTCGGCTTTTTGGGCCCCAACGGAGCAGGAAAAACAACCACAATGAGGATGATTACTGGCTATCTCAGTGCAGACAGTGGCGACATTCTTATTGATGGTCAAAGCATACGTTTAAATGAAAAAGCATCTAAGAAAAAAATTGGGTACATGTCTGAATCAGCCCCTCTTTATGGGGATATGATTGTACAAGACTATTTAGAGTATGTAGCAAAAATGCAAGGCGAAAACGCACAAGAAAAAATCCCAATGCTTTGTACATCGTGCGGACTAAAAGAGGTAATGCACAAAAACATTTCTGATCTTTCAAGAGGATACAGACAGAGGGTTGGACTAGCACACGCACTTATGAATGACCCAGAAATTTTAATACTCGATGAGCCAACTAGCGGCCTTGATCCAAACCAAATTACAGAAGTTAGAAATTTAATAAAAGAAATTGGAAAAACACGTACTGTTATTATTTCTACTCATATTTTGGGAGAAGTAGAAATGATTTGTGACCGAGTTGTAATTATTGCAAATGGAACAATAGTTGCAGATAGCCCAACTTCAGAACTTAGAAGTCGTTATGCAAGTGCAACAAGCGTATGCCTCCAAATTGCAGGGGCGTCGCTCGAAACTGTAACAAAAGAACTAAAAACCATTGAAGGGATATCATCCATTACAGTTATGGATAAAGCGTCTGAAGACATTACAATTCCAGAAAATGCATCTCAACAATGTGCAATTATTGCTGCAATTTCAGGAAATAAAGATGTTCGCCCAAATATTAGTAAACTCGTTAGCCAACAAGGATGGGATTTATATGAGCTTTCACTTAGACGAAACAGCCTAGAAGATGTATTTAGAACACTCACTACAGGAGGAGACAACTAATGACAAATAACAATAGCATTATTAAAAGTCCTGCTCTTATAATAATGAAAAGAGAACTACTTGCATATTTTACAAGCCCAGTAGCATACATTGTAATGGGACTTTTTTTAGTTTTTTCAGGATTCTTATTTTTTTCATTGTTCTTTTTAATTAACAGAGCAGAACTACGCCAATTTTTTATAAACCTTCCATTATTATTTGCTTTTTTTATTCCAGCAATTACGATGAGACTTTTTGCAGAAGAACAAAAAACAGGCACAATGGAAACTCTCATGACACTTCCTGTAAGTACCATTGAAGTTGTTACCGGAAAGTTTTTAGCAGCATTAAAGTTCTCCATAATTATGCTCATTCCAACTATTAGCTATGCAATTACAGCATCTTTTTTTGGAACACTAGATGTGGGAGCAACAATTTGTGGGTACATAGGCGCTATACTTTTAGCAGCAGCATTTTGTTCCATTGGGATTTTTGCGTCAAGCATAACAAAAAATCAAATTGTAGCATTCTTTGTTGCATTTACTATTTGCATACTTTTAGCAATGATTGACCAATTTTTGCTCTTTTTACCTAGTGAAGCAGTTAACTTTTTTCAATTTTTATCTGCAGGTAGTCATTTTACTTCTATTTCAAGAGGAATTATTGACTCCAGAGATATTATATACTTTGCATCAGTAATTGCAGTATTTTTTACACTCACAGTAAAAACACTTAATGTTCAAAAGGGGACCGCATGAAATTCCTAAACTGGTTAAAAAGCCCAAAAAGCGACTTTATACTCTTTCTTGCAGTGATAGTACTTGTAAATTTAGTTGGAACAAGAGCTTTTTTTAGAATTGACACAACCACAACAAAAAGCTTTTCACTTTCTAGTGGAAGCGAAGCACTAGTACAAAACTTAGAAGAGCCACTTTCTGTAAAAGTTTTCTTTTCAGAAAATCTGCCCTCACCCTATAATACAACTTTTCAGTATGTTACAGACCTTTTAACAGAATATTCAGGTTCTGCAAATGAAAACTTCTCATGGGAACAGTTCGACATGAACAACCCTGAAAATGAAGAAATTGCAAGAAACTATAGACTCAGCCAAATACAAATTCAAGAAATAAATAATAATGAAGTTGGATTTAAAAATGTATGGATGGGAATTGTAATTACCTATGCAGACAGAATAGAAGTTTTAGATGGAATATCTACTAGCGATGGTTTAGAATACAAGATTACAACAACAATGAGTTCAATGATAAGTGCAGTAAGTTCACTTGCAGGACTCCAAGGAGAAGTAGAGTTAACCTTGTATATAAGCCCAGAACTTGAAAACTTTAACATTCAAGGTTTTTCAAACATAGAACCACTAGTACTAAATGCATATTCTACCCTTAACGCAAAACACTCTGGAAAAATTCGCTTTGAAACCATAAACCCTGAAACAGAAGATATTCCAAGCATAGTTTCTAAATATGGAATACAACAGCTAGACTGGGAAGAAGAAAATGGAACAGTAGGAACAGGAGTACTTGGGCTAGTACTTTCACATGAAGATACGTTTAGAGTTATACCACTTGAAATGACTAACCAATTATTTTTTGGATACGCAATTGCAGGACTCGAGACTTTAGATGAAAATGTATCAAAAAGCTTAGATTCACTAGTTTCAAAATCAACAACAATTGGCTATGTAATAGGCCATGGAGAAGCAAGCATAACAGATAACCAACAAGGTTCAGCAATTTTAGCAAGCATTGTTTCAGATAGATATACCTTTGAAGAAGTGAACTTAAAAGAAAGTGATATTCCAACAAGCATAAACACACTTGTTATTAATGGCCCTAAAACAGCGTTCACAGATTTAGAACTCTACAAAATAGACCAATTTGTGCTACGTGGCGGGAACCTTTCTTTGTTTATAGACCCATTTAATGCAGTGCAAGATGAAATGGCAGCAATGTATGGGCAGCAAATGCCACCACAATTTATTCCAATAGACACAGGACTCCAAAAATTACTCGACAAATACGGAATTGAAATTGGAACAGAATATGTTATGGACACAATGAGCTTTTCAGAGCAAAATCCACAATTTGGCGAGCTAAACTATTATTACATACCGCTTGTACACCAACAAGCAATGGATAAGAAAAATCCAATATCACAAAACTTATCATATGTATTCTTTCCACAAACAGCACCTATTACAGTGGTCGAACAAGATAATGCTAAAACAACAATACTAGCGAGCACAAGCGAGTCAGCGTGGACAATAAGTGAAAACATTCAACTAAATCCAATGTATATGTCACCACCTACTGACCAAGCAGAACAAGAAAAGAAAAATTTAGCAGTGCTAATAGAAGGAAATTTTGAAAGCGCATTTAGCCAAAACCCTCAACCACAAGAAAGCGAAGCAGCACTTTCTGCAAGCAATCACTTAACACATAGTGTTCAAAAGTCAAAAATAGTTGTTGCAGGTACGTCTCAAATTACAGGACAAATGGTAATAGATCAAGCAGGATCAAGCCCAAATGCAATGTTTGTTCAAAATATTTTTGACTATCTAAATGGAAATGAAGACCTTGCCCGAATGAGAACAAGAGGAATATCGCTTAATGTTTTAACAGTTCAAAACCCTCTTTTAGCGCAATTCTCGCAAATTTTTAACCAATATGCACTCCCACTACTAGTAGCAATTGCAGGACTAATAGTATGGAAAGCTCGAAGCAATAGAAGAAACAAAATCTATGCGCTTTATAACGAAAACGACAACAAAAAGGATGTATAAGTAATGACAAAACGAAAAATTATACTATTAAGCACAATTGCAATACTCAGTATTATATACATAGTACAAATTACACAAAGCACTCAAAGCTCAGTTGAAAGCATTTCATTTGAAGGCGATGTTACAGGAATTAGAATAACTCAAAAAGATGGAAGCCAAGCTGTGTTTACTAAACAAGTTGTCCCATCAACAACAGAAGGAGTAGATAATCAAGAACGGTGGATACTACAAAACGGACAAGAAGTTGAATCGTTCCCACTTACAAGAATGGCAGGAGACTTGCAATCAATTCGAGTTTTAGGAAAGGTTGCCAATGCATCAAATGCAGAGCGCTACGACTTAGAGAATGGAAAAGCACTAATAGTAGAAGCACTTAATGGCCAAGAAGTACTGCGAACACTTACAATTGGAAAGGCGTCCACAACATCAAGCCAAACGTATGCAATAATTGACAATGCTAACGATATAGTCCTTGTTTCTGGCGACCTAAATGCGGTTTTTGGAAAAAGCATAGACGAACTATTGCTAAAAGAAGAAACAGAAGTTAATTAATAATTATTAATTAAAAAACACCCTTGACTAATACATAAAAGGAGAGTATCTTTAAAGAATGGATAATCAAATGC
>CAYJLQ010000039.1:616-11283 GCA_964370725.1 uncultured Treponemataceae bacterium | reverse complement strand
CAATCTTCAACCCCAGATGAAGCTTATTTAAGAACATGGGGTTGGCGGCAATATGTAGACGTTTGGTACCTTTATTTTAGAAAGGTAAACTTTCCATTAGACCCAGAAATCCATGGACGTTGGGAATGGGCTGGTATCTATTATGGTGAAAAATTATGAGAAAAATTACAATTATCTTCCTCTTTTTATTTTGCGTTGGAACGATATTTGCAACGAATGAGTCTATTCAAACATACTTAGATACGCTAACTGAAGAACTTATTAAAGAAACTAGTACAACAACAGAGCCAGAAGCAAAAGCAGAAATAGACCAGTTAAACATGCCAGATGAAATACCTGCAGCGGCACAAGCAGAAGAAATACCGGAAGTACCTACACATACTGTAATTGATTTACCATATACTGAGCACGAACTTATTGACAAATATAGGCGAGAATATCTTTCTGCATTTGGTAAAAAAAGATTAGCAGAAATAATGCACAGGGCACAGCCCTATCGACCTCACATTCGACAAACACTTATAGAAGCAGATATTCCAACTGCTCTAGAATATTTACCTGTAATTGAGTCAGACTTTAAGACAACAGCTGTATCAAAGTCTGGCGCTACTGGCATATGGCAATTTATGGAAAACAGTATTGCAGGACTTTTAGAAAAAGATGAATGGATCGATGAAAGGCATGACCCTTGGCTTAGTACTGAAGCTGCAGCACAAAAATTAAAATATAATTATAGTATATTAAAAGATTGGGAACTAGCCCTTGCAGCATATAATATGGGCTTAAATGGACTTAGAAAAGCTATGCAGCAAGCAGGTAGCGACGACTTTTGGTATCTAGCTGAAAATGGATACCTTCGCACCGAAACAAAAAACTATGTACCAAAATTTATTGCTGTGGCAGACCTAATTACAAATGCTGCATATTATGGGCTAGATATTCCTGCCTTTGATCCTAATAGTTCAATTGATTTTACAGAGGTAACGGTTAATAAGCAATTAAATTTAGAAGTGCTAGCTGAACTAACTGATATAGACTATGAAACCTATACATTCTTAAATCCAGCTTTTGAATATGCAATCACACCCCCAAGTGAGTATGTTCTTCGAATACCAACAGAATCAGAAGCAATTATACTTGATGCAATTGAAAAACAAGATAGCACATCTTTTTTAGAGTCTCATAAGGTAGCACAAGGGGATACGCTTTGGAGTTTATCGAGAAAATATAATACAACTGTTGATATTTTGTGCGAAATAAATAATCGTCATCCAAATGCAATTTTAAGTATAGGAACTATTCTATTTTTGCCGATACTTAAATAAGGGTTACAATTCACGACCCTACACAGATTTTGTGCCTAATATCGCAAAAGCAATAGGGCGACTCAATCCTAGAGGATTCGCTTTGCTCTCCTGCGGTTTTCACGCCTCTATTCTTTTACTTTTTTAGAAAAAAGTAGGAGTTGAATTGATTTGTGAGAAAGACTGTAATTTATAAGGGAAACTATTCACAGTATTTTGCTAATTTGAGAACACCGTGAATAGACACAAATAAGGACTAATTGGTGAAAAATTTAGTACAACAAAAGACAGATCAAAAAAAGAATACTCTAAAAAAAATTGTGCCGCTATTTTTTGCACTTCTATCAGTGCATGTTCCTATTTTTGCTCAAAATACAAGTTTTGACGATGCGCTTACTTCAACAAGTTACCTTAACTGGAAAGATGGAGCTTTTATATCTAATATAAGTTTAGATGTAAATGCGGCAAATATTGTTCTTCCTTCAGGTCGTAATATTGCAACAAACCGCATGGAACAAAAACTCCCCCTACTAGTAAAAAACCCCTTATTAATGGTAACAATAAACTCATCTACTCAAGTAGGAGATGCAGTTCTATGGGATTTACTAGCCATAAGCACATTAACTGATGTAATAGACTCAGGGCATAAAACTCCCACCGTTTTTTCTCGATCTGGCGATGCTCTAACAAGTAATCATACTATTCGTTTACAGGACTTAGCGGGCATGCTTATCATGCACGATGAGCCGTATTCACCAAATATTCCAATTGATAGAATATCTTCAAGAGAGTATACAGGTATCATCATTGATGCACGTGGACAGTTACCGGTACAAGGTGAGTTTACACACGAAAATGCCAAGCCTGCTCTTTTTCCACGCGTTTGGGATGAAAACATGAACTTATTATATGAACTAAACATGGTTGAGCCCCAAGTAGTAAGAGATTCCGGTCTTGTAACATATTCTTCACTTACTGCTGACCAGTCATTTTCACAAAGAGTTGGAAGCGACCCACTTAGAATTACTGCACGTGGTGTTTTTGGCATACATAGAACAGATCCTATAATATCAAAAAATGATGCTCTAAGAATATTGTCTATTCCAGAAAATGTTGAACTTTTAAAGCAAGGAAAAGTTATCATTTTATTAGATGAAGATGTATTAGTACATGCTGTAAAAGCACCTGTAAAAGATGAAAACTATTTTTATATGGTTCAGGAAGTAAGCGATTTTATTTTTGAAAATGTTGTAGAAGATTTAGAAGTTATTGATACAGACAAAGGTATGCTTATTCCACTAAGAGATTTAAAGTTTATTCCAGACTCAGCATTGTTGCTACCTGAAGAAAATGAGCGCTTAGATATACTTGCAAGGTCATTAATTATTGCAACTGAAGGCGGAGAGAGTACTATTCTAGTAGAGGGGCATACAGCAAGTGTTGGTAGACCCGTAGGAGAGCAAAACCTTTCTGTACAAAGAGCTTTAGCGATAATAAATGAACTAGTCGAACGTGGTGTGAGCGAAGAATTGTTTACGTACAGGGGCTACGGCGGGGAAATCCCAATTGGGGATAATAACACCGAAGAAGGTAGAGCCTTAAATCGCCGTGTAGAAATTACCGTAGTTCCAAGACAAACCTACATACAAAGAATTTATTAAGGCCCCCAAGATTTTGGGAGCCTTACAGGGTATTTTATAATCCTGAACTTGAAAGAAGTTCTTTTACTCTATCATTAGTAGCAGAATCATCTGATGTTAAAACATTTTCTTGTTCAATTCTTTCAATTACAGAAAGAACTTGTTGATCAAGAAGATCTTTTGGCATTGTGTACAAAACGTATGCTCTGTATTCATCAGTGTATTTTGACTTAGAGTCTGAATCATATCGACGTGTAAGTACCCACCAATCGTTTTCTTTTCTTGCGCCTGAAAATTCTGTTTCAGTCACTGTTTTTACGATGTTTTCAAAATAGGTGCTATATTCACCGTCAGCTGCTCCACTTTCTGCACCAGAAAAGATCCCTTCTACACGTGTAGAAACGTTTCTAGCGATAGTTTGTGGCATATTAAACCCTTCAACCCATGCTTGAGCTGCATTAATATTTTGAGCCGCAGTTTCAGCAACAAAACAATATTCACCTGAAAAATCTGACATTTCTTCAAGACCAGTGATACCATCAAGAATATATGTTTCAACCCAAACAGGTAATTCGTTTAACCCTAAAGCTGAACCTTTGTGTTCAAGTACTTCTGATTGAACAGTTCCTTGAATTTCTGTTGGAGCTGGTTCTTCTGGTGCAGACGCACATCCTACAAACATCAATACACTAGCAATCAAAATAGCTAATACTAAAAGACTTTTTTTTGTAACCATTGTTACCTCGTAATTTTCACTGCATAAACAGTAAGTTAAAAGGACATATTTGTGTAAGCTTACAGCAACGTTGAAACCTACAAACGATAGAATAATGCAATACAATATTCCATCGCTATCCCTAATATTCATTATAATAAATTACTAGCGTTTTTTCAAGCATTATATAAAGTAAAATATAAAATCTACTGGACTAAAAAAGGAATTGGGTATATAACTATAATACATGAGTTTAAGGATTAAAGAGCCACATACAATATTAGATATTACCCAAGGAATAATTTGGAAACAAATTCTACACCTATTTTTCCCTATTTTACTTGGAATTTTCTTTCAACAATTATATAACACCATAGATGCTATTATTGTAGGTAGATTTTTAGGAAAAGAAGCTCTTGCTGCAGTCGGAGGCGGAACAAGCACCATCATAAATCTTTTAGTAGGTTTTTTTGTTGGCTTGAGTTCGGGTGCAACAGTTACAGTGTCCCAATTTTATGGCGCTAAAAATACACGCGATGTACAAAATGCTGTACATACATCATTTGCTCTCGCAGTCACAGGTGGCCTCATTCTCATGATTGTTAGCTTAGGGGCTGCGCCACTTGCTCTTTCTCTTATTGGAACCCCTGAAAGTATTTTTAACCAAGCAATTATCTATTTGCGTATCTATTTTGCAGGAATACTACCTCTTATACTTTTTAATATTAGTTCAGGAATTTTACGTGCTGTAGGCGACACAAAACGACCTCTCTACTTTTTAATAGCTGGAATGATAACAAACATCATACTGGATTTGCTTTTCATTGGAGTACTTGGTTGGGGTATTAAAGGGGCTGCCTTTGCGACGGTAATTGCTCAAGCAGTGAGCATGATTCTTACCTGTAGGTGTTTAATAAAAACAACTGATTCATATAAGCTACACATAAAGCAGATACGATTTTCACTTCCTATTCTTAAAAGGATGCTATCAATTGGGTTTCCGGCTGGAATCCAATCAGTAATGTACTCTCTATCTAATATTATTATTCAAGCTAATATTAACGCTTTAGGCACAGATACCATTGCAGCATGGGCAGCTTTTGGCAGAATTGACAGCTTTTATTGGATGATACTAAATGCATTTGGTTTAGCACTTACAACCTTTGCAGGGCAAAACTATGGGGCAAAAAACTATAAAAGAGTTTTATCAGGGACAAAACAATGTACCTTCATTGCATTTTGCATGGCAATTTGCATATCAACCCTAATGTGGATTTTTGCCCGACAAATTTTTTCACTATTTGTAACTGACCCTATTGTTATAGACATTGGTGAAAAAATGGTTCGCTTCTTTGCACAATTTTTCATAATATTTATCCCAATTGAAGTTTTATCTGGAGCCCTACGAGGGGCTGGAAAAACCTTTGTACCAACAATAATTAGTGCATTATGCATTTGCTTATTTAGAGTTATTTGGCTGGCAGTTGCAGTACCACATAATCAAACAATTTTTACAATTATGCTTTGTTACCCTATAACATGGGTACTCGCTTCAGGTACAATTACTATATATTACATGCGTAAAAAGTGGTTACCAAAAACTATATGATAGAAATACAACAAGAAGAAACAAAAAAAATAACCTGCCTACTCGTTTATGACATAGCAGATAATGAAGCGATGTATCAAGCAAATGAACTGCAAGGCCTAGCAGATACACTTGGCCTCCAAACAGTTCACACTGAATATGTACGAATAAAAAAACCATCTCCTCGATATGTATTAGGTTCTGGGAAGGCAGAAGAGGTTGTTGCTTGGGCAGAAGAAACTGAAGCGGACTGCATTGTATTTGACTTTCAAATAAGCCCCACGCAACAACGAAACTGGGAACGCTTAGCTGGCATCCCTGTATATGACAGAGAAGAAATAATTTTACGTATATTTGCTTCGAGAGCTCAAACTAAAGAAGCAGTATTACAAGTTGAGCTTGCTCGCTTACAATACTCGCTACCGAGACTAGCACATTCATACGGTGATATGGCACGCCAACGTGGTGGTAATTACGGCTCTAAGGGTAGCGGTGAAACACAGTTAGAATTAGACAGGCGAGCAATATTGCAAAAGATAGCTCTTATAAAAAAAGAACTTGAAAAAGTTTCACTTGAGCGCCTTGTACAAGGTAAAAAAAGAAGCAAAAAAGGTGCATATACATGTGCAATAGTCGGTTACACCAATGCTGGAAAATCTAGTTTACTAAATGCACTTACTGGAGCTGAAAGTTATGTACAAGATGCACTTTTTGCAACGCTCGACACTACAACTAGAAAGCTTAACACAAACGGGTCAGTTGAAATTCTTCTTAGCGATACCGTTGGCTTTATCCGAAACTTACCACATACATTGGTAAATTCGTTTCGCTCAACCTTAGAACAAGCATCAAGTTCCGACCTTATTGTACTTTTACTTGATGCCTCTGACATCCATTTTGAAAACCAATATCAAACAACGCTAGAAGTACTAGAAGAAATTGGAGCAGAAAACATCCCAAAATTACTTGTTTTTAATAAAGTTGATGCAATAGAAACAAATGCATTCTTAAAAACCAGGGTACTTGCATATTGCAAAGAACACTCTGCAATCTGTGTGAGTGCAAAAACGCAAGAAGGATTTGTAGACTTAAAAGAGAAAATTCAAGAAGAACTTATTGGCGAATTAAAAACCTACTCAATACCTCTTTCTCAAGTTGAAGCTGAGTATATAATCCGAAAACATGGATGCATAAAGCATATAGAATGGAAAGATGATAGTGTTGAAGTTTCTGCCTGGCTTCCGAAACGAATACAAGAGGCGTTAATAGAATTTATACAATAAGTAATGGCTAAATATTCTTCGCTTGTTCAAAATAATCTGTAAAAAACCCATCTACTTTTATGTTTTTTAAGTTTCTAATATCTTCATCTTTATTTACCGTGTAAACAAACACTTTTAGATTATTATCATGAGCTTTTTTAATAATATCAGTATTATTCTTCAAAGATTCATACCATAGATTAATAGAATAAGCTTTCATGTTTAATGCTGTTTGAATTAACTCATCGGTGTAATATGCGCCTGTTAATGCTTTTTTTACTTCATCTTTTATAATTGCAAGCTTTTCCTCATCATCAATCATTTCATCATAGCGAGCATAGCATTCGTTTATATCTGCACTGTGCGGTATCATATAATCTTCTTTACCATAGCTAAAAATAGCTGCAAATAAATCTCTACCATCAGGAATACGCTTTAATAGTTCATTCCGGCGTATACTTCCATCTAAAAGCGCAATATTGATAGTTGGGTGTATTGATTGCATAATTTTTAGCTCATTCCAATTAAAAGAACTTACTAATATATCGTCAATTGATAACTTGTTAGAATCAAAATATGTCGATAGCATCTTTGCAGTAGGAGATGCTGTATCATCACCTTTTAGTTCTAAGTGAAGTGTTGGGCGATTTTCACAGTTAGCTAAAAAATCAAGCACTTCACTTAGTTCAGGTATTCTATCAAACCCATCTTCAGTGGATCCAGCATAATATGTTTTGATTTCTTCTAATGTTCTCGACCTCACCAAGCCAGTACCAGTTGAAACCTGATGTAAGTCGAGATTATGTATAACAATCAATTTGTTATCTAAGGAAAGTTGTACGTCTATTTCGAAAGCTGTTGCTCCATCATCAATAACTTTTTGATAAGACCTAAGTGTGTTTTGGTTAAAGCCCTTGTAATGGCAACCTCTATGTCCGATTATTAACATATTTCAATCCTTAAATTTTTATTACAAATTATACACCATATAGCAAGTTTGGTACGAGTAATACTACTTGCGGAATGTATGTAATTATCAATAATGCAACTATTAGCGCAACAATAAATGGCCAAGCTTCTTTTGTAAAGTCATTTAATTCACAGCCCGTAATACTACAGCAAGTAAACATCATAGAACCAAAAGGAGGTGTTATACCACCAATCATAATATTAACGATACATATTAAACCAAAGTGAATTACATCAACACCAAGCCCAGTTGCTACAGGTACAAGAAGTGGCGCTAAAATAATAATAGCAGCTCCACCTTCAATAAACATACCTATTACTAATAATAGTATATTGAATAAGAGTAACATTAAATACTTGTTTTGTGTAATTCCTAATAGACCTTCTGTTATCATTTGAGGAATTCTTTCCCAATTCAAATAATATCCAAAGATATTAGCTGCAACAATAATAAGAACAACAGAACTTGTGCCATAAATAGTTTCTTTCATAATTGGTATGAAGTGTTCTTTTTTTAATTCTTTATAAATGAACTTACCCACCAAAACACAATACAAGACTGCCACAGCTCCAGCTTCAGAAGGTGTAAACAATCCAATACGTATACCTAAAATAATACCTAGGGGGAATAATAGCGCCCATAACGAATCAAGGGCTTGAGCTAGTATTTCCTTTGGAGAAGCACTTTTTTCTCTAGTTAAGCCATATTTACGTTTTTTTGAAATAATGTGAACAGTAACCATTAAACAAACTGCCATTAATAAGCCTGGAAGATAACCTGCTGCAAACATGCGCCCAACAGATGCAGATGCAATAAGTGCATATACAATAAGATTTATTCCAGGTGGAATAACAGGGGTAACTGCAGAAGATGCTGCTGTAATAGCTGTTGCAAAAGCTTTGCTAAATCCTCTTTTTTCCATTTCTGGCACAAGTAATTTTGATTCCATTGCAGCATCTGCATTGGCAGAACCAGAACAACCACCCATTAACATACTTAAAATAACATTAGATTGTGCAAGACCACCTGGCATATGCCCTGTTAGAATATCTGCAAACATCATCAGTTTTTTACTTATACCACTGTAGTTCATAATAGAGCCAGCCATAATAAAGAAAGGTATGGCTAAGAGTGGAAATGATTGGGTTGAGGTAACAAAGCGTTGCAAAAGCAATGCAGTGGGTGAACTAGTATCAATAAATCCAAAATATGTTATTGTAGCACCAAATAATGCAAATGCAATTGGAATAGATGAAAAATATAATATAAAAACTAAAATTACAGGTATAAAAGATATCATTCCATGCCTCCAGCTTTGATTAATTTTTTTCCATCATTAATAATAAAAAAAATCGTATAAATTGACATTAATAAGAAACTAATCAAAATAGAGCTACTTATGAATGCTGTAGAGATACCCAGTACTGGAGTTGGTTTTCTACTAGAAATTTGTAGATATTCTAAGGTTATTGTAAAAATATACCCATTAATAAATAATAAAATAAAATCTACCACTACTATAACAAAGGCTCTTACTTTTCCCTTTAAAGCATTTGTTATAATATTTATGCCTACATGCATCTTTCGTTTATACCCTGCACTTGCTCCAAGAAAAACTGCCCATACAAAGCATCCTGTTGCAACTTCTTCTGACCAATATAGGCCTGTATTTAAAAAATAACGCAAGAATACATTAACTATAACTAAAAGAGTTGTTATAATTAAAAATATACCTGCAAAGATTTCTTCAAAATAACTAATAAAAGTTTTAAAAATGTTTTTCATTTATATCCTTATAAAAAAAAAGGTTACCGTCCTGTAACGTCGGTAACCTTTTTATATTCCTAATAATTATTTAGGCATTTTAGCAATTTCTGCCTTCAATGTTTCCAAAATGTTAGGTGTTACACCTTTCATGTTTGCATAAACAGGTCCTACACGAGATGAAAAAGCTTCAAAATCAACTTCATTGAATTCTATTCCTTTTTCTTTTAACATTTCAATTGTAGTGTCATAGTTCTTGGTAATTTCACCTTTCATGTGCATTGCACCTTTAGTGAACTCTTCTTGAACAATGTCTTGATATTCTTTTGGCATACTATAAAATACATCACTATTAATATAAACACCACATGTTCCCAAAAAGTGTTTTGTAAATGCCATGTTTTTTGCAACTTCACTACTACCATTTGAACCATAGGCATCAACAGTTCCTTCTAAACCATCTACAACACCTTGTTGTACAGCTGAGATTGTTTCTCCAAAAGGAAGTGGAGTTGCAGTAGCACCCATCGCATTGATAGTGTCAATGAATAATTGACTACCAGGTACTCTAAGTTTCATACCTTTTAAATCTTCTGGGGTTGTAATAACTTTGTTTGTTTTTACATTTCTAAATCCAAAGATATAATCTAAAGCTAAAACTTTGATTCCATGTTCTTCTTCTAGTTCTGCAAGCATGTCTTTTACAAGGTCTGTTTGAATAATGTATTCATATTCATCAAAACTTGAATAAAGCATTGGACCAACTAAAGCGTTAAAGTCTGCTACGTAGTCACCTAAGTATGAAGGGTCTTCTACAGAGATAAAATTTGCACCCATTGCAACTTGCTCAACACCATCTTTATATGTTGCTAATTGTCCTTGAGGAAAATGTTGTATTTCAATTGCACCATTTGTTCTTTCTGCAATATTTTGACTTACGATTTCAAGAGATTTTGTTAATTGCTCATTTGGAGCAAAAACATGAGACATTCTCAAAACCAGTTTGTAGTCTTCATCACTTTCATTTCCACCACCAGCAAAAACAAGGCCAGCTGCCATAACACACGTTAAAAGTATCACTAAGATTTTTTTCATATAAACTCCTTCCTTTTAATTTTAATCTCAAAGACTTCATTTGTCAAGCAAATATAGAAACATTAATTGTAAATTAGATGTAAGGATATTGTAAAATATTAGTGCTTAAAACACTATTGTAGGGTCGAACTTTTTCAAAGTATTATAATGATCTCAGTTTAAATTGTTTAAGGACCAATCATAATCAATCCATTTTATTGAAAGCCCATTCAGATTTTCACCACTATATAATTCCACAAAGCCTGTTACAGATTCAAAATCCTTACCATACCACTTAAATATTGATGATAGATATACCCGCCCTTTTGTACGATCAATAATGAGTCCTT
>CAYJLQ010000039.1:0-606 GCA_964370725.1 uncultured Treponemataceae bacterium | reverse complement strand
TTAAATATGCAGTTGATTGCGCATCCATTTGCGAAATAAGTGTTTCCCCTAGGTAGGCGTCATTTAGTAGAGGTGGACAACCGATAGCAGCGCATACTAATACCATATGAATCCTCGGCTCATCATAGTCTACTCGTATAATGTCATGTTCAAGATTATCAAGCGTTATCATTTCACCAAAAAGGCTCACCACATCTTGGTCCCAGGGGCCCTTAAAAATATTTCCAATGTCACGTATAGAGTCGACTGGGTAATTGTCAATTATAAGCTGCAGTGTAGCTGCATTGTATAGATTTATTAAAAAAGCTAGTTGGTCGTTTTCGGACCATTTATCAAAGTCCGCTTTTCTTACCTGAGAAAGATTTTCTAAATATGTATCTAAGTTTTTTCTATTATTTTTTAAGGCCTCATAATCTACAAGGCCATCACTTACGTAGGTTTTAAGGATTGTGTCATACACTTTATGCAGATTAGCACTTTGAGAAAAAGCAAGCACTGAAAAAAACATAAAAAAAGCTAAAAGGATTACTTTTTTCATAATTACCTCTTAGCTTAATTGTACAATGCTTATCTTGCTTTGTAAAGTATTATTCGTACACGTAATAT
>CAYJLQ010000038.1:0-11297 GCA_964370725.1 uncultured Treponemataceae bacterium | reverse complement strand
GTATTGAGCCTTAAGCGATAAGGTAATTAATTATGAATTACGAATGCCTAATTAAGAATTAGTCATTAGGAATTATAAAGCAGTGGATTGTTCACATTGAGCATTCTGCTGCTTTTTTTGTACCTTGAACTCTTTTGCGCAATTCTATAAAATAAAGGTGGAGTGTATATGAATAAATCAATACGAATATTTTTTTTACTATTAATAACAGTTTTACTTAGTGTGTCCTGTACAACAACTAAAGAAGTTTCTTTAAGCGCGTATAATGACTTTTCGATTATAGAAACTAACGAGAGAATGTTTTGGGAAATACATGGTACTGCTAAAGATGGTACACCTTCAACAGTTTATATATTAGGGACTATACATGCTGGAGACGAGCGTATGTATCCATTATCAAATTATGTTATTTCTGCTTTTGATAACTCAGATAGAATACTAGCAGAAGTTTCATCTGAAGATATCATATTATCAGCAAATGCAGTTGGTAAAAAAATGATGGAAGGCGTTAAGCTGTCTCGGAATATGTATGATTCATTCACAGATGTAGAATTAGATTATATTTACAGCACACAAGATGCCAATCTTATTGAGAACTTTAAAATATTTGAACCGTGGATATTAGTAATCCTGTTTTTAAACCATACTATTTCAAATGCAAATCTTTCACAGGAGCAAGCTTTAGATTTCTATCTTTATGCTTATGCACATGAAAAAGGAAGAACTGTGGAAGGTTTAGATACGCTTGACACACAATTAGAACTTGTAAGTTTATCACACTTTACCTATGAAGAACAAATTTTACTAATAAAAGAAATGATAGCAGACAGCATGGAGCTTGATCCAAGCCTAGAGCTACAAAAACTATATGAATCTTATTTAGCAAATGATAAGGAATCTCTTTCAAAGATTGTAAATGCACCCCCTGGTATTGGCGAACTTGAATCACGCTATTATAAAATACTTTTAGATGATAGAAATAAAAATTGGGCTGATAAAATAGTAAGATATTTAAATGAAGGTGGAAGTACTTTCATTTATGCAGGAGCAGGACATTTTACAGGTACAAATAGCGTATTTGATTTTTTGAAGGTATATCAATAAAAAGCTTATATAATCTAACTTTTTGATTAGTTGTAATTTTTCTAAAAATCCACTATACTTAAAGTACAATGTATAATAGTTTAACAGGAATTATAACAGCAAAATTACCTCAAGCAGTGTATTTACAAGTTGGCGGTGTGGAATGGGATCTTATGGTTCCCGATACTGCTCTCGATGCCCTTGCCAATGTTGGAGAAGAAGTAAAGATATATACATGGCTTTATCATAAAGAAGACTCAATGAGAATGTTTGGTTTTTCAAGTACCATAGAGCGCTCTGTGTTTATTGATTTAATGAAAGTTGATGGAGTAGGACCAAAGGCAGCAATAAAAATATTATCCTCAATTACAGCCAACGAACTTGTTGAAACTTTAAACACTGATGATATGGCACGTTTAGAAACAATATCTGGCATTGGTAAAAAAACAGCTCAAAAAATGATGCTTACACTAAAAGGTAAACTTCATTTAGAAGACGGTAGCACTTCTCATTCATCATCTTCAAAGTCTAGCGCACAATCACCATGGGAGGACGTTGTTACAGCTCTTGTAAATATGGGCTACGAAAAAAAACAATGCGAACAAGCTATTTCAAAGTTGCTTGATGAATTTAAAAATGATGAAGATTTTAATTCAAAAAATAGGCAAGGGCAAGAAGAAATTCTTTTCCGCCGTGCAATAGTAGAGTTAATATAATTAATAATTAATAATGCATAATTAACAATTAGGAATAAAAACGTGAAAACACAATACCTTGGAAAACAAAAAAAACTTCTAAATCCTATACAGCGTAATCCTCTTAATCTGTGTAAGTTCTTGCGGATTAAAAATAAAAAAAATACTCTAGGAAAACTTCATGGATAACATAGTGCGCCCAGACAGCGTTTTACCCGATGATAATGATTTTAACCTACGTCCTCAGTATTTAGATGAATTTCTTGGGCAACAAAAAATAAAAGAAAACCTACATGTTTTTATAGAAGCTGCAAAAACTCGAAATGAAAGCTTGGATCACCTTTTTTTAATTGGGCCTCCGGGACTAGGTAAAACAACCCTTGCCCAAATTACTGCACATGAGCTAGGTGCCGATTTTAAAGTAACCTCAGCCCCTGCGCTTGATAAACCAAAAGACTTAGCAGGTATTTTATCTACAGTAACAGAAAAAACAGTATTTTTTATTGATGAAATACATCGACTAAAACCTGCAATTGAAGAAATGCTTTACATTGCAATGGAAGATTACGAACTTGACTGGATAATTGGTCAAGGCGTTGCTGCACGCACGGTAAGAATACCTATTCCAAAGTTTACCTTAGTTGGAGCAACAACAAAGGCAGGTATGGTATCAAGCCCCTTAATAAGCCGCTTTGGTATTGTTCAAAGGTTTTCATTTTATGAAACAGAAGAACTTGCAAGAATTATTAAAAGAAGTGCAGGCATTTTGAATGTAACTATAGACGATGATGCGGCAATTCTTATGGCGAACTGTTCACGTGGTACCCCTCGTGTTACAAACCGTATTCTTAGACGCATGAGAGACTTTGCCCAAGTGTTTGGAAAAGGCCATATTACAAAAGATGTCGTAATAAGCGGCTTAAAACGATTAGAAATAGACTCACTTGGTTTAGAAAAGCATGACAGAGAAATACTATCAACAATTATACAAAACTTTGGGGGTGGCCCTGTAGGGGCAGAAACCTTAGCAATTTCTATAGGGGAGTCTGTAGACACTCTAGAAGATTATTATGAGCCTTTTTTAATACAATCTGGTTTAATACATAGAACCCCTCGTGGTAGAATGGTAACAGAAAAGGCATATGAACATTTAGGAATAGAGAAGTACAAGAATAATGCAAACGAAAGATTTTTATTTTGATTTACCCGATGAGCTCATTGCACAACATCCCTCAAAAGTGAGGGGAGAAGATAAGCTCATGGTTTTAGATCGCCTTGCAGGAAATGTTAAACACAATGTAATGGCAGATTTAGTTGACCTCATAGATGAAAACACTCTTATGATATTTAACAATTCTAAAGTTAGACGCTCTAGGTGTTTTGCAGATAAAATAGCAAAAAATCCAAATGAACAAGCAGCTACAAAGCCTGTAGAGTTTATGGTTTTAGAAAATACTAGCCTTTCTGAAACAGATACTGAACTCTGGCGCTGTATGGTTAAAAATGCAAAAAAACAAAAAGTTGGAAATGAATACCGTTTTGCAGACGGAACAATTGGTACAATTATAGAAAATGAAAATGATGTAGGTACAGAGTTTCGAACGCTTTCGTTTGTTCTTCCAAATGGGGAAGCAAAGCTCACTGAAACGTGGTTTGAAAAAAACGGACACATTCCACTTCCACCATATATAAAACGTGAAGACGATGATAGCGACGGTGAGCGCTACCAAAATGTGTATGCAGAAGCAACAGGTTCAGCTGCATGCCCAACAGCAGGGTTACACTTTACAAAGGAACTACTCGAAAAACTAACTATTAAAGGTATAGATATTGCCTATGTAACACTGCATGTTGGACTTGGAACTTTTTTACCTGTTCGTGCAGAAAATATAGAAGACCATGCAATGCATAGTGAGTTTTATTCAATAAGTGAAGAAAATGCAAAAAAAATAAATGATGCAAAAAAAGCAGGTAAAAAAATATTGGCAGTTGGAACTACATCAGTTAGAACATTAGAGTCAGCATGGAATAGTAAAACTGCTATGGTAGAATCAGGCACACGCTCTACTAATATATTTTTATATCCAGGTTGCACTTTTAATGTTGTTAATCAGCTTTTTACAAATTTCCACACGCCAGAGTCTACACTATTAATGTTAGTAAGTGCATTTGCAGGAAAAGAACATATTTTTAATGCATATCAAAAAGCTATAGACGAAAAATATCGTTTCTTTTCTTACGGCGATGCAATGCTTATTCAATAGTTTAAAAATGTTTTAATTCTTCTAATGATTGTTCTAGTAAGTTGAGAAATTGATTTTTCATAAAACTGTTATCGTCTTGTGCAGCATTTTCTGCTACTGTATCATATAGCGTTGAAGCCTGAGTCAGAAGACTAGAACAATCTTTTTCACTTAATGGAAGGCGTGCCCCAATTAGTGTGTTTTCGAGGTCACGACTTCTAAATGTAATTTTCCCTGCAAAGGCAATTCGAAGGTCGTCTAAAGTTGAACCTTTACTGGAATCTGCTAAAAAAGTATACGATGCGCTTTTTTCGTTTTGCTCATAGGGCGAACCTAGTTTTACATAAGATGTTGTATGCCAATCTGCAATTGAAACTCTAATTTTAGTAAGTATAAATCCAGGTGGTATGTTAGTAAATTTTGATAATACTATATGTATTATTTCTGTAGCACTTCTCAATTCAAGTGTTGCATCTAAAGCTAAGAGGGGTGAATAAAGGCTCATTTTATGATCTTCATTACATATATTGCCGCCAATTGTAGCTATATTTCCTATATTATGAGATGCTATAGAGGCAGCCGCTTCATACAAAAAGGGAGGAATCCTATGCTTTCCAAGTTCAAGTATTTGATTAATTGTTACAGAAGATCCAAACTCAATGTATCGCTCTGTTTTTGTAATTTCTTTTAATTCTGGAATATTGCCAACAAAAATACACGGGGAGGGTAACTGTATTTTTGTTCCATGAATATGCTTTTTACATAATGTACTGCCTGAAAATACTTGTAAATTTTTTGTGTTCTTTAGGTGGTAAAGCACTTCTTGTAGAGAAGTGGCAGAAAAAACAGATATATTATTTTCGCCCATATTCTTGCAATCCTTTTCTTTCTAATCTTATATCAAATGCTTTAAAGATTGCATCTATTAATGTTTCTACGCTTGTGCATAAACAGTTAAATGTTCTCATCCTTCTTAGTATATCTGCCCTGTTTGGGTTTTCTTGTGAATTAATAATTTCATGAATAGCAAATATTTTTCCCGTTTTACAAAAACTACAAAGCTTTACATTTGCTTTTTCTAAACCAGCAATAATATCTTCATAATCTTCAGTTAAAGCGAAGTGTTCTAAAGTAATAACATTTTGTCTTCTAAGTGAACCCATTGGGACGAGGCATGATGGAATGGGTTTATTATCTATAAGTACAGTACATGCACCACACATCCCTTTTGAACAGCCACATTTGACTGATGTTATATGTTCACTACGTAAAAAAGAAAGTAAAGTTGCATCATTATCAGTATTTGCTGTTAACATTGAGTTATTAATTATTATCTTCATTATCGTTTTCCTCAAATTCCTTTTGTGCATCATTACTACTCATGTTTTGTAGTGAATGAATTGTTTCAAACATTTCAAATAGTTTTTCTTGTTCAAGAGGATACTTATGTAGATTCTGTTGTACTGTTTGAGATAATGCATTACTAATTGCAGCAGGAAGTGCACTGTACACAAGTTCTCGAATTTGTTTTGGCTCGTCAGAGCTGTCTAAGAAAGTAATTAAAATATCTGGGTCTGTATATGTTTGATTCTTCATAGCCTGCGCTAGAATTTTCTTTACACATGATTGAATTGCATACCGTGCCTTGCGTTTATTCATAACGTTCCCAGCATCAATACTTATATATATATTGCGAACTTCGTATGAATAAATAGGTAACACTAATTCTATTTCTGCAACAAGCGCTATCCATGATGTTACATAAAAAGGCTTTCCTGTAAAAGTTTCACTATTCCATGTTTTTTTATTTGTTGCATTAAATGTTCTACGCACTGAAATAGGTAAAGGTTGATGAAAGCGCATTTTTTGAACAGCTAGGCAAGCCTTTTTTAAAAGCTGTGCTGTAATATACATATTACTAAGCATAGTCTCTGGAACTGTTGTTTCTTCATTTTGATAAAAAAGTGAGTCTATGGTAATATCATCAGTGCTTACCGATAATATTGAACTTGCAATTTCTTTCCAAATTGAAGCAATTGTTTCTGAAGCATTTAAAACTTTAATTATTACCTTTCCATTTATTTCAATGCTAACTTCTAAGCTTTGAACAGCAGTGTCAATCATTGTACCTAAAAAACCATTAGCTTCGTATGCTGTTGCTAAACCAATTCCTCTAACGGGAAAAAATAATTTTTTAGATTTTTCAGAATATGAATTTAATTTATAAGCTTCATATTTACGATTAAAATCGCTTTTTTGAATAACTGTCTCTAAAATTGTGTTATACGTATTAGTATCAAACTGGAATGGATATTTTTTATCGTTTTTGAAAATGTTTTTTATGCGCATTTCACTTGGATTTACATCAATTGTTTTTGCTATTTCACTTATGTGAGTTTCTATGGCATAAAAGCAATGATAGTCAAGCCACCTCATTATTGAAGTAGTTGGTGGTTTTGCACTTGTAATAGCATTTACTTCAACTTGTAATTTTGTTGCACAATATGCTCCAATAGCTCCAATTGCCAATCTGTCCACAAAAATAGGTGTGAAAGGATTATATGCCCCTATATCTAAAGTTATAGATACGTCACAACTAAGAAGTTTTCCATCATCTGAAACTATTGAACTATGAGTAATAGAAACCTCATTTTGCAAGTTATCATAATCACGCTGTTCATCGTGCGATAAAGTTAATAGAACACTTTTTTTTGTTAAAATAGATGCTATTGCACATTGAACGACAAGTGTTGTGTTCTTCCATGGTGAGTTTTTTTCTGTTATAGGTAGCTGTGTTTTATGAATAATAATGTTTTCAGAACTATAACCAGTTATTGCTTCAAGATTTTCGCGAACATTTTTTTGCCATAAGGTTGGTGTATAAATATTTAGCTTTTTACCACTTGCGTAACATAGTGCTCCGTTAGTTTCTGTAGTTTCATCTTGTTCTAATTGAATAATAGATTTTGTTTCAATATGATGTGTAAGTTCTTTTTTTTGCACCTTATAAGAGCCATAGGTAAAAGACCTTGATGCTATAGTTGAATTATTTCTTTTTTTATCTTCTGCTTGGATAAATACTTCGGTAAAAACAATTTGTATTTTTTGTGCTAGTTCTTGAACAAGTATTAATGATGGGCCAGTAAGAATACCAATCGGCTCTCCAAGATAAGAAACTTTTGCTTTTGCAAAAATAGGAAAAGATGTTTCAAAAACTTTGATAGGTATATCATTTGGTAAATCGTCAGCAGTAAAAAGGTTATAGCCTTCAGGAATATCTGATAATTCTATTGAACGTATAGTACCAGAGGATATAGGACTTCTTACCAAAACCGCATACAATGTGTTTGCATTTGCCAAATCACTATAATACGAAGTAGTGGAAAGAAATGTTTTTGCTGCCGATTTTTTACGCTTTGTAATCATTTAATCCTCATGCATTATAATTGTTCGTGCCTATTTCTATTACTGTATCAATTACTTTTTTAACCATTGTATCTGTCATATCTGGCCATAATGGTATACTAATTGTAGATTCAAATTGCTTTTTTACATTGGGAAAATCTCTTTTTTTAAGTTTATATGTTTTCTTAAAGTATGTAAATGCATAATGGGGAATAAAATGCATCGAAATATTTACCCCATTTTTTTGCAATGTATTTGCAAATTCATCACGTGTTATTAATAATTTTTCAGTTTTTATTCTTAAAAGATATAAGTGCCATGAGTTTCCTTCTTGATCAGGAGGGCATTGTAGAAAATCATGATCCTTAAATGCTTCACAATACTGTAATGCAATTTTTTTTCGTTTTTCAAAAAAGGAATCACATTTTTTTAGTTGTTCTCTGCCAATTGCAGATAGTATATCTGGTAAATTGCATTTGTATCCTGCTTGAACAACGTCATATTCCCATGAAGCTTTATCAGATGTATATCTATTCCAAACAGTTCTATCAATACCATGCATACGCATTGTTGTAATTCGCTTAGCTAAAGTATCATTATTTGTACATATCATACCACCTTCTGCTGTGGTAATTGTTTTTGTTGAATAAAATGAAAAAACACCAATGTCACCCAATGTTCCGCCATATCCATCTTGTGTGGCAGAAGGAAAAGAGTGTGCAGCATCTTCAATAACTTTTACCCCATAGCGCTTTGCTATTTCATTTATGCGCTTCATATTACAAAGGTTTCCTGCAATATGTATAGGTACAATAGCTCTTATAGATCTATCTTTTGATAACTTATCTTCAATTTGTTCAGGACTAATACTATATGTGTCATCTTCAATGTCTGCATAGACTACTCCTCCTCCTAAGTGAAGGGCAGCAGTAACGGTAGAAACAAAGGTATAAGGACTGGTAAGAATTTTTGTACACTCGCGTATGCCGCATGCTTCCATTGCAAGCATCAAACCTGATGTTGCACTATTAACAGCTAATGCGTGTTTGCAACCAACTTTTTGAGCAAACTCTTTTTCAAATTCAAGTGGAACTTTACCTGTTGTTAGCCAACCTGAGCGCATTACTTCAAGTACAGCATCTTCTTCTTCCTTCCCAATCGATGGTAGAAAAAATGGAATAGAATCATAAGTTTGCATGTTTAAAATCCTTATAAGATGGAATATAGTCTAACAACATTTCAATTAATATCTGTGCGTCTCTGTAATTTGGCGATTCTCTATCACAGCAAATAGGATACATTTTCTCTAAAAGGTCTTCAAGTGTTTTTCCTTGCTGCGCATTTTGACTTATTTCTTTATTGCACGTTAAGCGCAAAATTTTAGGAAAGTCGGTTTTTTGTGGATTTTCCTCTGTTGTCCAAAGTGGCTCATCCAGTCTTTCTCCAGGTCGTAATCCTATATATGATATTTGCACGTCTTTATGCGGCTCAAAACCGGAAAGTTCAATAAATTGGGCTGCAATATCTGCTATTTTAATAGGGTCTCCCATATCTAGTAAATATGATGCTGCATTTTCTCCTACTCCACCTGTTTTTAGTACTAGAGAGCAGGCTTCAGGTATGGTCATAAAATATCTTTGTATATCAGGGTGCGTTATAGTTAATGGTCCACCTGTTTTCAATTGCTCTGCAAATAAAGGTAAAATTGAACCTCTAGATCCAAGTACGTTTGCAAATCGAACAAACATAAATGCTTTGTTTTTGTCCTGTGTAGATTGTGCAGCAGAAAGTACAAGCTTTTCACAAAGCATTTTAGAAACGCCATAAATACTAACTGGTTCTACAGCTTTATCAGTAGAGATAAGAACAAACCTGGAAACACTTGCATTTAGTGCCGCATCAAGAATATTTTTTGTTCCAAAAACATTGTTTTCTATGACAGCAACAGGGTTTTCTTCCATAAGAGGTACGTGTTTATATGCCGCACAATGAAATACAACATCGCATTTTAACTTTGAAAGAATGTAAAACATATAATCTCTATCTTTTAACTCTCCAATAACTGGAACAATTGTTGCTTTTTCACCGACACCTTCTTTTTGTAATGTCCGAAGCTCTTTATCTATTTGATATATTGAGTTTTCACCATGTCCAAATAAATATAATCTTTCAGCTCCACCAGATAAAAGTTGGCGTGCTAATTCAGATCCAATTGACCCACCTGCACCTGTAATTAAAACTCGTTTTCCACGTAAATATGATAAACTTTCTTTTAAGGAAATTGTAATAGGTGTTCTTCCCAGTATATCTAAAGGATCAATTTGTCTCGCTTGAATAAGATGAGCCGTACCTTCTACAATTTGAGAAACTGCTGGAAGAGTTTTTATTTGGGTAAAGCCAGATTTACGTAGCGCTTCATAAACAACTCTAATACGAGCATTTGTTGCAGTAGGCATAGCAATGATGGCTTCATCATATGGCGATAAGTGCAAAGATGCAACACAGGGCTCAATTGGTCCAAAAACTGCTATTCCATCTATCATGGTACCAATTAAATCTGTATCATCATCTACAAATGCAACAGGAGTTCCAAAAATTTTCTTTCGTCTAAGCTCTGATGCAACCATTTGGCCTGCAAATCCTGCACCAATAATATATACTCTGCTATTACTTTTGCTCATTTTTTTGTTCCTCCAAGATGTCAAATGCAAGATCTATTAAAAACTGTTCGTTAGAAAAATCAAGCGCAATTTTTGCACGTCTTTTTCTTTTGTCAACTTTAATAATACAACCTTCTAAACCTTGCATCGGACCCGATTTTACTACTATTCTGTCGTTTTCATCAAAAGTAACCGTAGAAATTTGGGCTACGCTGCCCATGCGAATAAAATGCTGAATAATCGATAAGTCTTTATGCTCAATTGAGCAAATCTCTTTATTATTAGGCAAAAATCGTAAAAAACTCTTTGTATGCCTCATTGTATCATAAAGTTCTGGATCAATGCTTTCTGCTTCTATGAAAACATATCCTGGAAAAATAGGTTTTGTTTCAATCGAGGTTTTTCCTGCACGCCTAATGGGCATACTTCTTTTTAGAAAAAAGAAACGTTGTCTTTCAAGGCGAGAGCTAAGAGATTTAGTGAGAGTTGTAATAAATAAATCTTCTTTAGTTGTTTGAACTTGCGCAGCAAAATACTTCATAGTATACATAATAGCATAAGCAAGAACTTTCTTCAACTTTTTTTTGCTAACATTGTAAAAAAATATTCCGATAATGAAACGAGGGTAAAACGATGAAGTTATTAATAGCGAAAATGTTTTGTATTGTTTTTATTAGTTCAGCTCTATGTGCATTTGCGCCATCTGTAGTAGTTCAAATGGCACAGCATGACACAGAAAGAGAGGCATTACGAGAAAGCACTTTTATACTAGAAAATGGTGTATTAAATGTATTATTCGATGCAGGATATATTGTATCAAGTTTACCTACTGCCATTAATACTGATATTGACGCAAATTTAAAAGAAAGTATTAAGCTAGCAAAAGAAGGGTATATGAGCTATGTGGTCTACATCAATGTATACTACCATACATATGAAGGTGTATATGATGAGACTATTACAGTAGAAGATATAGATGCAATTGATTGGAAAATTGTAAAAACATCAGATATGAGTGTTTTTAGTGAAGGTAAAGCGTCAAATGTTGCTAAACTTGAAGGCGAAAGTGACTACGTAGCTATGCAACGCTTTTCTAATGATTTAGGTTCAAGAATACAAGAAGATTTTAATAAAAAACTTTGAGGGGAATAAAAATGAAAAATGTAACATTAAAACTTATAGGAGTTATGCTCCTTCTTTTGATGCTTGTG
>CAYJLQ010000037.1:0-11354 GCA_964370725.1 uncultured Treponemataceae bacterium | reverse complement strand
TTGTTGTTCTACTTTTTGCATTATTCATTTGGCTTGAAACAAAGGCTTCCCAAATAATAGTATATAAACGCTGTTGATCACGAGTTAAATATTCTTTTACATATTCTGGTGTATAGGTAACATAGGTTGGCCTAATGGCTTCGTGGGCATCTTGCGCTTTTTTTCCCATTGAATATTCGATAGCTTTTTCAGGTAAATCTTTTGGATACTTTTCTGAAATCCACGTTCTTACTTCATCAAGCGCTACCTGAGATATTCTTGTAGAGTCTGTACGCATATAGGTAATTAAACCAACACGACTTGAACCAATTGCAACACCTTCGTATAATTGTTGCGCCACTTGCATTGTTTTTCTTGACGTAAAGCCAAGCTTGTTTGCAGCAGCTTGTTGTAACTTTGATGTAGTAAACGGCGCCTTTGGCTTTACCGTTCTATCTTGTGTTTTTATTTCCGTTACTTCACATTCTGAGTTTTTTATTTCGTCAATTATAGTTTGAACTTCTTTTTCGTTTGATAGCTCTGGCTTTTTACCCTTGTATTGAACAAGTTGTGCAGTAAAAGCTGTTTTACCTTTTTTAAAGTCCGCTTCTAGAGACCAATATTCAACCGGTAAAAATTCTTCTACTTCTTTTTCTCTTTCACAAATGAGTCTCAAAGCTACGGATTGTACACGCCCTGCAGAAAGGCCATTTTTTACCTTTTTCCAAAGAAGTGGTGATAAATTATAACCTACCAAGCGATCTAATACACGTCTAGCTTTTTGTGCATTTACTTTTGGCTCTTCAATTTCAGAAGGATTTTCAACCGCTTCTTTTATAGCTGTAGGAGTAATTTCATTGAATACAATTCTCTTAATTGTTGCATCTGTTTTTGCTTCTAAAGACCGCTTTAAGTGCCATGCAATAGCTTCCCCTTCGCGGTCATTATCACTTGCCAGTAGTACTTCTGTAGACTTTTTTGCATCCTTTTGTAAGTCTTTAAGAATAGGCGCACGCCCTCTTACCGTTATATATTCTGGCTGAAAATTGTCCTCTATATTTACAGCCATGCGTGACTTAGGTAAGTCAATTAAGTGCCCCATTGACGCTTTTACTGTATACCCAGGTCCGAGATATTTTTCTATAGTTTTAGCTTTAGCAGGAGACTCAACTATTACGAGTGTTGAGCGTTTTTGCTTTTTTACTTTTTTTGTTGTCGCCTTTGTTGTAGCAGCTTTTGTTGTAGTTTCTTTTGCTGTAGTTGCCATGTACTCTCCCATAACCCTCAATTCATTTTAAAGGGTATTATCTATCTATAAACTAAAATAAAATATTAATCAAGATAAAAGCTACAATAGATTATTTATTTTGTCAAGTTTTTTTTCACAAAAAGCCCTTTCTTCTAAAAAAGTGGTATTATTTACCAAAGAAAGTACTTCTAAGGCGCTTTCTATGATAGGAGCCCCATCTTGCACATAGTCTTCAACGCATCTTTTTTTCTTTACTAAAGAGCCAAAAAGATCTACATTTTTAGCACTATTTTCAACAATTTTGTCACGAACTGATCCCTTATAAAAGCATAGTTCTCTGTTATGTTCTATTGCAAAATCTGCGGTGTGTAATGCACCAGATCCTGCTGGAGCTTCCATAACAAGTGTCACTCGGCTTAATGCAGATATTATTCTATTTCGCTGCACAAATTGCCATTGTTGGACAGGTGAACCTAATTGGTACTCACTAATAATACATCCACCACTAGCCAATATTGCGCCTGCAATACGCTTATTGCTTGCGGGAGTGATAGTATCCACACCGCTACCTAATACTGCAATTGTTTTTCCTGCAAGTTCTTGCCCCTGTGCCATTAAAGCGCCCATGTGAGACTGTGCATCAATACCAAATGCCAACCCAGACACAACGGTAATTCCCGCCATTGCAATATCCTTTGCAATAATTTTTGTAGCCGTAGCATTTTCAGTAGATGGCTTTCTTGTTCCCACCATAGCTATACAAGGCGTATCTAAAATTTGTGCATTACCCCTGTAAAAAAGTGCATATGGGGGATCATAAATTTGAGTAAGTAAGTAGGGATACAAATCAGAATCATAAAAAATCACATGTGCATCATATGCTAACATACGTTTAATATCGAGTTCAACTTGCTTATAAATAAACGATGGGTTCCAAGAGTTTGTTTTTTGAGTTCGCCCTACTAACACGGCAATATCATCTAGACTCATTGTTAGAAGACTACTACAATTTGTACACTTAGATTCAAGCAAACATTTTTCATCAAAGCGCAAAAATGTAAGCCTAGCAATAAATAGGCGCAAATGGAGAAGTTCAACAGTCAAATTTGAGCATACACTTTTTTCTACCATCTACTTTTAGTTATAATACACATAGATGTAGATGTCAAGGTATATTTTGCAATCTATGATTTTTTTCTTTGAGGAAAAAACTCTTTATGATAGTCGTGAAGTGTTTCGTTGTCTATGTGGGTATAAATTTGTGTTGTTGATAAATCTGAGTGTCCAAGCAATTCTTGCACACTGCGTAAATCGGCACCACCTTTTAATAGATGGGTTGCAAATGAATGCCTTAGTGTGTGCACCTTTGCAGACACTCCACTCATTGTTTCTAAGTCTTGAAATCTTTTCCAAACACCTTTTCTGGAAATAGGTTTTCCTTGATAGTTTACAAAGAGCTCTGCTATGAGTTTTGTTCCAACAAGTTTATAGCGCCCCTCATCTAACCATTTTTGAATATGAAAAGCTGCAATGTCTCCGAATGGAACAACCCTCTCTTTATCACCCTTTCCTCTCACCCAAAGTAAGCGCTCTTCAAGATGAACATTTTGTACAAGGATGGAACATACTTCACTTATACGAAGCCCTGAAGAATACACAAGTTCAAAAAGAGCCCTATCTCTTAAACCCAATGGGGTGCTTGTATCTATAGTTGCTAATAGAGCATCAACTTGCTCTACGCTTAAAACTCTTGGTAAGGATCTTTTTGCGCGAGGGCGTTGTAATAAAAGAGCTATATTTTCTTTCCAATGGCCTTCTCTAACTAAAAAAGTTCCAAAAGATCTAATTGCTGAAATATCCTTTGCAATTGTTTGTTCATCAACGGCTGAGTGTTCTTTGTCGCCAGCTTTTCTCCAAACTAAATAATGCATGAGGTCTTGCACTGAAACATCTTTATAATGCATATTACGTGCACTGCACCAAGCAAGGAAGGTATTAATTGCGATTTTATATGTTTCAACACTCAATGACCCCTTTCTTTCAATTGAAACAAGGTCATCGACATATTGAGATAGAATTCTTTTTTGTAAAGAAGCCTCTGAAGGCATGACTTAATCTGAGTCCAAATTAATGCGGTTACGCATACAAGTTGGAACTTCTAAATTTGTTTTATTTTTTAACAATGCATCATCAAATAACGAAGTACTTGATGCGGCAGGTTTTACAGGTGTTTCTTCTTTTGAAAATGAAGGTCGAGTAAAACCGCTTAATTGAGAAGGTACCTTTTCTTCAGTTAATGAAGATGAAAGTGAAGGCTTTGTTCCTTTTCCAATATGTTCCCATTGCTTAATTGACATAAAATTGCCATCAGATTCTTGAGCTCTTGTTGAGTCAGGATGTAAAATTCCTGCTTCAGAAAAGCTTTTTTCATCTTGAGGGAACTCTGTAGCTATAACAGTAACTGAAACAGCTTCTCCTAAACGTGCATCTATCGCCTGTCCGTAAATAAGTCTTACATCTGGGTCAGCAGTTTCACGAATTGTATTAACAATATCGCTTGTTTCAGAAATTGAAAGAGTTTCACCACACACAATATATACTAAAATGTTTTTAGCACCATCAATATGGCAGTCTTCTAATAATGGATTGTTAATAGCTGCAGTTGCTGCATCTAGGGCTCTATTTTCACCAGAACCAGTTCCAACTCCAAGTATCGCATCGCCCTTGCCTTCCATAGTGGTTTTAACATCGGCAAAGTCAATATTTATATCTGCATGATTTGTAATTAAATCTGAAATACCTTGAACACCTTTTCGTAAAACATCGTCAGCAACTAAATATGCTTCTTTTACTGGTGTTTTTTTATCTACAATTGCTAATAAGTTTTGATTAGGAATAACAATTAAGGTATCAACTTCTGCATGAAGTTTTCTAATTCCTTCAACTGCCAATGACATTTTATGTTTGCCTTCGAAGTCGAATGGTTTTGTAACAACACCAACTGTAAGAGCGCCTTGTTCTTTAGCCACTTTTGCAATAATTGGGGCAGCCCCTGTTCCTGTTCCGCCGCCCATTCCTGCAGTAACGAATACCATATTTGCGCCATTTAAATAATCGGCAATAGCATCCATGTCTTCTTTAGCAGCTTCTTCGCCAACTTCTGGTTTCCCACCAGCTCCGAGCCCACCAGTTCGTTTTGAACCGAGACCAATTTTATTAGGAGCGTTAGACGCAGAAAGTGCTTGTAAATCGGTGTTAGCAACTATGAATTCAACATTTTTGATACCCATTTCTATCATTCGATTAACAGCATTTGACCCACCGCCACCAACTCCAATTACCTTAATAACAGTTGGACTAGCTATTGAGCCATCTTGAACTAAATTTAAATTTGCTTTGGTACCTTCATTTGTAATTGAAAAATCCATCATGTTTCCCACCCTCACATGTATGTGTATGTTTAATATATTTTTATCGCATATTGTTTGCCAATGTACGCATATTTCCCCTAAAATATGTATAGTACACTGTATACCAGTTTTACTGTTTTTTCAATACGTTTATGCAAAAAAAATACTTTTTTTTAAAAGAATTCTCCAAACCACTCACTTACTGTTTTGAAAAACCCATTGCCAGTTTTTTTATCTCTAGGTACATGTTCACCCTTAATGCTTTTTGCTTTATCCATATTTGCTATAAGTAGACCAATAACGGTAGCATAATCTGCTCTACGATATGTTTCAACTGGCCCACCAAAGTTACCCGGTTGAGCAATGCGTACATTTGCCGTTTTAAATTCTTTAATAGCAAGTTCCACAATACCTGGCAATAAGGCACCACCACCTGCTAATACAACTGAACCACTTAATCGCTTACTTTTAACTTGTTGCGGTAATTTTTTTCGAATTAAACTAAATATTTCTTCAATGCGTGGCTGAATAATTTGGCACACTTCTAAGCGCGAAATTTTTTGTGGAGGATTTCCCCCAATTCCAGGAACAATAATTTCTTCCTCATCGCTAACTAAGTCTTCCCAACAACATCCCGATGCTCTTTTTATTTTTTCAGCGCTTTCAAACGAAATACCGCGCATTATTGAAATATCATTTGTAACAGTTGATCCACCTATTGGAATTGATATTGCATGCAAAGGTGTTCCTTCTGAAAGGATTAATACATCGGTAGTCCCACCACCTAAGTCTATTACTATTGAACCAAGTTCTTTTTCTTCTTCGCTAACAGTGGCTTGTGCAGATGCAAGCGTTTTTAAGAAAACACCATCAGCAGCATATCCCGCCCTATCAATACAATTTAATACATTTGTCGTAAGAGTGCGTGAAGCTGTAATAATACAAACTTCAGACTCAAGGCGTATACCAAGCATGTTTATTGGATCTTTTATTCCACCGTGCCCATCGAGCATGTAAAAACGAGGCACAACATGCAAAATATCTCTGTCTAAAGGAATGTTAATTGCCTTAGAAGCATCGATAACTCTTCGAATATCCTCTGAGTTTATTTCTCTTGTTCCTGCATTTTTACTTGTAACCGCAACGAAACCTTTAGAAATTAAGCTTTCTATTTGAGCCCCACCAATTGAAATAACACATGAAAAAACTTCTTGACCCGCCATCATTTCAGCAGCTTCAATAGCTGTTTTAATTGAGCGCATAGTTGATTCAATATTTGAAATTTGACCATGGCGTAAGCCAGTAGAAGGAGCACTTCCTATACCAGTAATTAATAATGAATTATCTTCTGAAACTTCTCCAATAACGGCACGAACAAAGCTTGTACCTATATCAAGTCCAACTATTATATCACTCAAATGAATCCTCCCAAGATTTCCTATAATCCTATTTTATACGAAACTGACCCGTAGCGCAAGTCTAATTCTGAAACATCAGGGCTTACACTTTTAACAACATCAAGTGCAACCATCATATATTTTAATGCATCCTCTGTAAAATTTCTATCTACTAGCACACGAGTCTTTGTGTGTACAGGATATATCACAAGTTCGTAATTATCATATTCTTTAGGCGAAATAAGAATTTCTGAAATTACTTGGAAATAATTTACATTAGCTTTTTGTATTTCTGATATTTGTTTTAATAAAGGTGAAAATTTAGAGTTTAACCTCATACCTTCAAAAAATGTTCCTAATTCAAAACCGGTAACAAGTGGTAAGTTATTTGCAATGGCTTCATTTGCGAGTGCAAAAACCACACCATTTTCGTCAATAAGTGCAGGCATTGTTCTCTCATTTACCCTAGCCAATGTCATTGCAACAGGAACTCTTTCTTTTACGTCTACAACAATTTGATTAGGAAATCGCTTTTGCACAGAAACACTTTCTACAGCGCTATATGATAACATTTTACTTGCTGCAGCAGAGGTATCAAATTGTAACCAGTTTGTGCCACATGTTTGAGCTAAACCTGTACCTATTTCAGTGGCATCTAAAGTTTGGAGCCCAGAAAAAGACACTGTACAAGCAGTTGTATTAGGAATGATTACAAAATAGGCAACAACTTGAACTACAAGTACTACAGCTAAAGTGCATACAAGAATTTTTAGTATTTTCCAAATACTTTTCTTTTGAGTAGTTTCGGTTTTACTGCTACCTGAAGTTTCTGGTATATAATTACCTAATTCGTTCCACATGCTTTGATCACTCATAACTCTTCGCCTCTACATTTTCTTTATATTTTGACACATTTATTAAAAATCCACATAAACACATTGTTAAAAACATTGATGATCCACCTGCGGAAAAAAATGGCAATGGAATACCCGTAGCAGGAAATGCTCCAGATACAACCGCACAGTTTATTCCAGATTGCATAACAATAATTAATGCGCATCCGAATGCAACTAAACTTCTATATCGTTCTTTACATTGAAATGCTATTTGAAAAGCCTTCCATGCAAAAAAACCTAAAATTAACATATATAAAAGCACACCAATAAACCCCATACCTTCAGCCCAACCTGCAAATACAAAGTCTGCTTGAACTTCAGGGATTCCCTGTACTTTTTCTACCCCAGTCATTCCTTTACCTAAAAAGCCACCATCAATGATTGCTTTTTTAGACATTGTAACTTGATAGTTAACACCATTTTTATCATAGTCTGGTCGTAAAAATGCTATAAGTCGGTTTACTCGATACTCTGTTGTAAACACGAATAAAAAACTTGTTGGAATTGCAAAAATGGCAAAAATTGCAAACCAGTATAATTTTATGCCAGCTATAAATAAAATAGTAAAGCCTGTAAGCAAAATAAACACAGCCGTTGAAAAGTCATTTTGCGCAAATACAAAAAAGACAAAAATAAATATCATAACAGCACAAGGAATGATAGTAGCTTTAGGATCGTTTAATCGGTCATGCTTTTTATCAAGAATATTAGCTAAGAATAAAACGAGCGCAATTTTAGCAGTTTCTGAAGGCTGAAAAGTTAATCCAAATGGTAGGGCAATCCATCTACTTGCTCCATTTCGCTCAATACCAATAAAAGGGAAAAAAGGAAGCACGCAAAGTACGAGTGAGCCAATAACCACAAATGGAAGTATTTTCCGAAGATAATCCATGTTTATCCAGGCACAAGCAAATGCAAAAATAGCACTAGCTCCAATATATAAAAGTTGTCGTTTTACAAAGTAAAGATCATCATCAAACATTCTATATGCATAACTTGCAGAAGATACATACAATGTTACCAAACCTAATCCAAGTAAAAGAATTATTGATAAAATGAGACCATTGTCAGCTTTTTTATTTTGCATAGGTCGTTGGGCAAATATAGATGCTTGATTCATTATACTGCCTCCTTATTGCAAAAATATTCTTGTATATGAGAAATTACTCTCTCAAGCTTTATACCTCTAGAACCTTTCACAAGAATGCAATCGTTTGATAAAAGTTCTGCTTTTACTTCCTCGCATAATTGCGTAATACTATCATCGTCAATTTTAGCAGTGTAAAATACTTTTTTACCTGCTATATTTTTATTCTTGTTATATTCATTGGAAAAACATTCGCCAACAAAGATAACCATTTCTACACTACTTTCTAATATTCTATTAAGAATTTTTTCGTGAATACTACTACTGTTTTCGCCGAGCTCTAACATATCGCCTAGAACAGCAACTTTTTTTCCGCTCCATTGTAAGCTTAAGAAAAAGTCTAATGAAGCACTCATTGATTCAAAACTGCCATTATAACAATCTTGAATAATTGTAGGATTGCCTTCTAGAATTTGACTTCTTCCAAATAAAGGCTTTACAGCTTCTAAGCCCTTTTTAATTTCAGAACTTGTTAAACCAAGATGCTGTGCAATTGCAATAGCAGCACAGGCATTATACACATTATGTTCACCTACTAGTGGGAAATGTATTTCTGTATCATTGTATTGAATACTTGTCCCAGATATACCTTTTGAAGTTATAGCCTTAATTCCTTCAGTACTTTTAATGCCATATGTAAGCATTGTACCTTCTACATCTTTTTTTAGAAAATCGATGTAGGAATCTTTTTCAAAAATATAACCAGTACAGTCTTTATTAAAATTTGCAAAAATTTGTTTTTTTTCCTCAGCTATTGCGTCCTTTGTGCCGAGAATACCAATATGGGCAGTACCGATATTTGTAATAAGTGCAAGGTTAGGAAAAAAAACATCAGAGAGTTCTTTTATCTCACCTCGTCTGTTCATACCCATTTCAAAAATACCTACTTCGTGTTCACTTCTAATGTTGAACATTGAAAGAGGAAGCCCAGTTTCAGAGTTTAAGTTTCCAACATTCATTACAGTATTATATTTTTGTGACAACACAGCACCAATGCATTCTTTTGCTGTTGTTTTACCATTTGATCCTGTAATGGCAATTTTTATAAGGTTTGGAAATTTGCTTACATAGGCCTTAGCAATATTTTGTAGCGCAGTTAGAGTGTTTTTTACAACTATAACTGCAGCTCCCGTTGAAGTACAATTTTCATAAATAGATTTATATTCTGCAATTGATGATTCTTGCACAAAAATTATAGAGGCGCCACTTTTACAAGCAGAATCTACATATTTGTGCCCATCTTGAAACTCACCAATAAGAGGAATAAACAAAGAATCTTCGCACACATTTCTGCTATCAGTTGTTACACTAGCAAAACCATTAGCTATGTTTGCATCATTATACAAATAGCCATAGGTAGCACTGAGTATTTCTTGAACTGTTAGAAATGTCTTTTTTCCCACTCTTAATTTTCCCCTATCGTTTCATTTCAACGCGAACTATTTCATCGCTTGTTGCCTGATGCATCCCCAGCTCTTCGGTTGCAATTTTTTCTATGCGCGAAGAACTTGATAAAAGCCCCAACTCTGTAATTAAGTGCTTATTACTTTCAATGGCATCACTTTGTGTTTGCTCTAAAGCTCTTACTTCATTTTCAAGGCGGGAATACTTATTTGCTTGAATAGCTTCTACAACTAAAAAGGCCGGTATACACAATACCATAACAATCATTAGAAATGACTTTAATGTTGTTTTTTCTGCGCTCATAGTAACTTCCCTACTTCCTTACAATTTTTCTACAACTCTCAACTTTGCACTGCGCGAAGGCGAGTTTTCGATTATCTCTTCTTTGGTGGGTCCAACAGGTTTTCTTGTAATTACAAGAGCCTTTGGTTTTCCTCCACATATACATATCGGCTGTTCTGGGGGGCAAGTACAGTACTTACCTAAGTATTGAAAATATTTTTTTACAATACGATCCTCTAGCGAATGGAAAGTTATAACTCCCAAACGCCCACCTGTTTTGAGAACACTAAAAGCGTCAGATAAAACTGCCTCTACCCTCTCAAGTTCACCGTTTACCGCAATTCTAATTGCTTGAAACGTTTTTGTTGCAGGATGAATTGCTCCATGTCTATAGTCAGCAGGAACGCTGCTATAAATACAATCTGCTAAATCTTTTGCTGTTTGAATTGTTGATAGTTTTCTTTTTTCAACAATTGCTTTTGCAATTCTCCTACTATATCGTTCTTCAGCGTACTGAAAAATAATATCTGCAAGTTCATGCTCGTTAATGGTATTCACCAATTCTTGAGCACTCATTCCAGTATACTTACCTTTAAAATGCGAACTTTCTGAAAAATCTCCAGAATCTAAGCGCATATCTAAAAGTTCATCTGCTCTAAAAGAAAAACCCCTTTTGGAACATTCATAATGAAATACTGAAATACCCAAATCAAATAAAATTCTATCGGGTTTTTCTAAATTATCTGGATAGTCTGCATAAAAATCATTAAACCACCCATTAAAAAATTGCATCCTCTCGCCGTAACATTCTAAACGCTTTTTAGCCTTTTTTTGAATATTAGCATCTGCATCCAATCCCACAATATGCATCTTTGAAAATCTTTGCAAAAATGCATTTGAATGTCCACCTTCTCCTAGCGTAGAATCTATTAATAAAATATCATCATCGCAATGTGCAGGCGCAAGATACTCTAGTGTTTGTTCAAGCAAAACTGGAGTATGAACAATATCGTCTTCACCAAAAACCTTTTTTTGTACTTGTGCAGCTTGTTTTTTTTTCATACTCTGCACACTTATAGGTAAATTCCGCTTAAGCCTTCAGCAGCTTTTCGGAAAGACATTTCGGTTTCAGCCAAATATTCATCATATCGCTTAACATCCCACAATTCCATGTACTTGTTTACCCCCATTATGACACATTCTTTTGTTAGACCTGCATAGTCTCTTAAAGACTGAGGAATAGACAACCTTCCACTTTTATCAAACTCAACATCTTGAGCAGGTCCTATTAAGCGTCTAAGCACAAGTCTAGAATCTGTGTTAAATGGTGATGCTTGCTCCATGAGCTTTGCAGAGAAATTCTTCCATTCCTCATGAGTGTATAACCACAGACACCCATCAATCCCCTGTGTAATCATAAGGGATGGTTGATCGAGCATGGCACGTAGCTTCGCAGGGAAAGAAAACCTTCCCTTTTCATCGAGCGTATTATAATATGCACCTGTAAGCAATTCCATGCCACTTTTCTCCACAAAGACCCATTTTTTCCCACTTATTTACATTTTACTCGAAAAATTCGTCTTGTCAATG
>CAYJLQ010000036.1:0-11571 GCA_964370725.1 uncultured Treponemataceae bacterium | reverse complement strand
CTCGGTAGATGTTTATCTTCCGAGCTTTTTTTTGTTTTTGTGATGGAGAGAAGAAGGAAAAGAAATCTCTGACCGATTTCACAGATTAATGGGGTTTTAATTCCTAATTCGTAATTAAATCACACCCTTGACACTATGACATCGTACACATATAATGTAGTCATGAAAAAACTAATAACCATATTATTAACACTTGTTGTATTTCTTTTTTCCTCTTGTCAAACTATGGTATTAAATGCCGTTGGCGACTCTTTATCTGGAGCCAATAAAAAAGGCGTTCCCTCAAAAGTGACATCAGAAAACGACATGATGTCTGTGTTAACGGGAGAAGAAGACCCAATTTTAATGGGCGATTTTTTTCCAACAGCACTAAAATTATATGAAGTTATGCTTGCTCAAAATCCTGAGCATCAAGGTTTGGCTTCTATGACTGGTTCTTTATATGTTATGTATGCTAATGTATTTGTACAATCTGAGGCAGATATGCTAGAAGTACAAGAATATGAGTTACAAGCAAAAGAATTACAACGAGCTAAACTTCACTACTTAAGAGGTAGAGACTACGTTTTTCAAGCCTTTGACGGCCGATATGAAGGCTTTTCAACTGCATTACTTAGTGGCGATGAAAAACAGTTTACTGAGGCCTTAGAACAACTTACTTATTCAGATGTAAACGCAGCGTACTGGTTAGGCGCTGGATGGCTTGGAGCGTTCTCCGTAGATCCATTAGATACATCATTACTTAGAACTTTATCCGGTGCTGTTGCCTTATTAGAAAAAGCAACAGAACTTGACCCAATATACTCAGATGGCGCAATTTGGGATATTTTAACAGCTTTCTACGCTTCAGCGCCAGCAGAGTTTGGAGGCAGCATAGAAAGAGCCTATTTTACAAGTGAACAAGCGTTTGCTGTATCAAAAGGTAATACTCCTGGACCTTACATTACATATGCTACGTCATTTTGTATTCCAGATCAAGACTTAGAAGGTTTTGAAGACAACTTAAAAAAAGCTTTGGCAATAAATCCTGACGATAATCCAGCAACAAGACTTGCAACAATAATTAGTCAACAAAGAGCTCAGTGGCTTTTGGATCATGTTGAAGACTATTTCATTATTTGGTAAAAATATTGATAAAGCTAAACTCATTTTTGATTTTAGCTTTTTGTAATTTTAAACATTATTCAATGTTTAAATACTATTTACGTAAATGGAGATTATTATGAAGAAAAAACAATTATTGGTGTTGTGCATATTATTACTACTTAGTGCTACTGCTTGGTCACAAAAAATTACGGTTAAAATTGCTTCTGTAGCCCCTGCACGATCCCCGTGGGATATTGAACAAAAAGCTATGGCAGCAGAGTGGTTAGAAATTACTAATGGCGAAGTTGAATTAAAATTTTATAATGCTACTTCTATGGGCGGCGAATCAGGTGTTATTAAACGTATGAAATCTCTACGCCCTGGTCAAAAAAGCCCAATTGATGGAGCAATTTTTACAAATATTGGTTTGTATGAATTAACTCCTGATTCACATGCGCTTACTCTTTGCGTTCCTTTTGTTTTTAGAAATCAAACTGAACTTACATATGTATTAGATACATTAAATCCTGAAATTGAAACAGCTGTTGAAGAGGCTGGTTTTCAAATGCTTGGTTGGTTTAATGTTGGTTGGGCAAACTTTTTCTCAAAAGAAGAAATACGGACTCCAGATGAACTTAAAGAATTAAAATTAGGTTTTTCAGGGATTAGCTCTCCTGGATTAATGAATGCATTTAAAATCGCTGGTTTTAATATGGTTGATATTGCTCCAGAAAAAACTATGCAAAGCATTAGAAGCTCAAATGGGATCAAGGTTGTATACTCAATTCCTATGTTTGCTTATGCAGCTCAATACTATACAGGCCTTCCTTATGTAGTAGATATTCCACTTAATCCTATTATGTCTGCCTTTGTAATTTCAAATGAAACTTGGGACTCTATTCCAGATGAATATAAAGATGAATTACAAGCTTCAATACGACGCGCAGAATCAAAGTTTATTTCTGTTCAACAAGAAGCAGACAGAGAGTATTTACAAAAAATGGAAGATGAGGGAAATACTTTAATTAAGTTATCAGATTCTGAATTTGATTTGTGGGAAAAAACGCTTAGAGGTGATGCTGAAAAAATGGCTAACTCACCTGACACTGTTATTGACGGTGATTTTTATAATAAAATTATAGACTTACTAACAGAATATAGGACAAATAATGAAAACTAGTTTTCAAAGTATATTTAGAAAAGTTGAAGGCAGTATTATTGTAGGTCTTATTATATTACTCTGTGCTCTGCCATTTATCCAGTTGCTTTCAGAAAAGGTTCTTGGAATAGTTATTGCAGATATAGATTTAATGATGGTAAACCTCGTGTTTTTGTTTTCATGTTTTGCTTCAATGGTAACATGGAGAAGTGGAAAGCACATTTGTATTGCTACTGTCGATCAATTAACCCATGGTGGTATAAAAAATGTTATTGAAATTATAAAATCAATCATTATACCATGTGTATTAGTTACATTGTTTTTCGCAGCTTTTTCTGAATACTTTGTTCTGTTCTATCCAGAAGATACCATTTGGGGTATTCAACTTAGATTTATTTTTGCCTTTTTACCGTTAATGTACTTATCAATGATAGTTATGGTTTTGTTAAAAAAAGATTACAAGCTATTTTCTATTATTGGTGTGCTTTTAGGTTGTGTTCTTTCAACAGGGCCAATAGCGGGTGTGTTATACTTTATTTTTGGACTTGAAGACTTATCGTTTCTTTATGCAATTTGGGATTCATGGATTCTCATTTCTTCTGAAATAACACTATTCTTAATATTACTGTTTATTGTATTAGCCTTTTTAGGCGTTCCACTGTTTCTAGTAATTAGTGCAATCACGTACATTGCATTTTCGCAAGGTGGGGGATACGTAGAAGTTCTTTCTGTAGAAGCTTACACAATTTTAACGGACAAAAGTATTGCAGCAATTCCATTATTTACTATAGCAGGATATATACTTTCTAAAGGAAGTGCTGGAAAAAGGCTTGTAGACATTTTTAGTGCAACGTTTGGCTGGTTTAGAGGTGGAGTAATAGTTGCAACAGTATTAGTTGCTGCATTTTTTACAACTTTTACAGGAGTATCTGGTGTTACCATCTTAGCTCTCGGTGCATTGCTTACAACAGTATTAACTGGGGCAGGATACTCTAAAGACAGAGCTGAATCTTTAGTTACATCATCAGGCGCTTTAGGCTTACTCTTTCCACCTAGCTTAGCAATTATTATGTATGGAACTACAAACTATTTTTCTGTAGACGTGTTTGATCTTTTCAAAGGAGCAATACTACCTGGCTCTGTTTTAGCTATTGCTATGATCATAATTGGAATTTTCTTTAGTAAGGGCTCGCAAAAGGTAAGCTTTTCACTGCAAAATTTACTCTTATCATTAAAGAACGGTATATTTGAAATTTTGCTTCCAGTTTGTATTATTGGTGGTTACTTCGGTGGTGTATTCAGTTTGTTTCAAGCTGCAGCATTTGCTGTTCTTTATACGTTTGCTATAAGTGTTTGGGTAAGAAAAGATTTTACATTTAAGAAGGCTGTTGTAGTAATTATTGAATCACTTCCAACTACTGGTGGTATTCTTGCAATCTTTGGTGCAGCAAGAGCTCTATCGTTTTTCTTCTTAGATGCAAATATTCCAGAAATTCTTTCTGATTTTGTATTAACCTACGTAGATTCTAAAATTGTATTCTTGCTATTAGTTAACATAGTGTTATTAGTAGTAGGGTGCTTAATGGACATATATTCTGCAATTCTTATCGTTTCTCCGTTGCTCATTCCAATTGCTGACTCGTTTGGAATACATGCAGTACACATGGGAGTAATATTCTTAATGAATATGCAGTTAGGATTTTTAACGCCACCTGTTGGAATGGACTTATTTATTTCTTCATATGCATTCAATAAACCTGTAGTAAAAGTTGTAAAGGGCATACTTCCATTTTTACTTATACAGTTTTTAGTTGTTTTACTTGTAACCTATGTTCCGTGGTTTACAACAGCGTTACTATAATATTTTCCGTCTGCATAATTTGTAGACGGTTTACTTATTTTTATTAAATTACATGATTACTTTTTTTAAACATTTCATATTCTCAATTTTAATTTTATTTATATTTTTTGCTTGTGAAAAAAACAAAACAGATAGTATAAATGATGAACCACCTAAACCGATTGAAGTGGAAATAAGCGCAGAGCAAAAGGCTATAATTAATTTTGTAGATTCTTTAACACTACAGCAAAAAATTGCACAACTTTTTTTAGTCTCTGTTGATGGAACAAATGCAAAGCTATCTGCAACTACACACCCTGAACCACCTGGTGGATATATTTTGTTTTCTCGAAACACAGCAGATGGAGCAAGACCAGTTGTTACTCTAATAGGTGATACCATAACGCATTATAGTAATAATAATGAAGTGCTTCCCTATTTTTCAATTGACCATGAAGGTGGAATTGTAAATAGGCTTAGAGGAGTCGCCAGTCCTTTACCTTCTGCACAGCAAGTTTCATCAAAGCTTTCATCAGATTTAGCACAAGAATTATACTCTTATTCTGCTATGCAGCTAAAAGCATTGGGTATTCATGTAAATATAGGACCTATGGCTGAAGCTGGGTATAAATCGAACTTTGAGTTTACTGGAACACGAAGTTATGGAAACAGAGAAAAAACAGTACTCTATTCTAAAGCCTTTTTAGATGGATTTAGAAGTGAAGGAATATATTGTATTGTAAAACATTTACCAGGGAACACAAACGATGATCCACACTATGTTTTGCCAAAGCTTATTGGTAGTAAAGATGTAATAGAAACACTTTATATAGAGCCCTTTAGAACACTTGTAGAAAACGATGGGCTTTTAATGAGCCACGTTATTGTTCCATCCTTTGATGAAAACAATCCTGCATGTTTATCGCCAACATTTATAAATGATGTTGTACATCAGTCTTTAAACTTTAATGGATTAGTTTTTTCTGATGATATTCTTATGAATGCACTTTTAGAAAATGGATATCCACCAGAGGTTGCAATAGAAATGGCATTAAAAGCTGGTGTAAATGTATTAATGATTTCACACCCCGCATACTGGAATATAATTCCAATTGTGGAAGGTATTGTAGATAAAGATACATCAATTTTAAGTTATATTAATGAGTCTGTAATTAAAATAATTGAAGCAAAAGTTTTAATGGGTTTATACACACTTATCCCAATTGAGCTTGAAGGCGAAACAAAATCTTACATTTTGGAAAAGACTCCAGTGGAAGATCTTTATAATGTTGAAAAACAAATGGATAATTTTATCGTAGCTAAAGAACTCGGTGAAATATTTTACTCAAAATATTGGTGAAAAAAATGCAAAATGCAACAAATTACGAAACAATTGAACAATTCTCTTCTCAAAGAATTGTGTATATCGATGAACACTTAGCAGTCTTTAATAAGCTTGCTGGTGAAATATGCGAATCATGGACATCTTCTTGTAAAGAAAAAAAAGAACATTATGTTCCAGAATCATTTTTAAAATGTTTAGAGATACAGGAAAAGTCTACATCATTTTGCCAATGTTTTAATAGGCTAGACAGACCGGTAAGTGGTGCAAATTTATTAATTTTTAATAAGGACCTTTTTCCACTTCTTCAAAATCAATTTACAAATAGCCAAAAAAATGATAAGTCTGTAAAGAAAATTTATTGGGCTATAGTAGAAGGTGTTCATGCTCCAATGAAGGACTTTCAAGTACTAGAACATTATCACCGTTTTGATGCGTTAAAACAAAAAGCATTTGTGTTTAATAAAGAAGAGAGAAAAACAAAACTAGCCCGTTTAGCTTGGCGCTCCATTGGACATGGCGAAAATTACTCCTTTATTGAAATAGAACTTCTAACAGGAAGAACTCATCAAATACGCGCTCAACTTGCAAAAATAGGTTTACATATTAAGGGAGATGTAAAATACGGAGCAAGAAGACAAGATACGCTGCCGGGTATTCGCCTTCATGCTCGTTCTTTAGAGTTTATTCATCCAAAAACAAAAAAAATAGTATCTGTTACAGCCCCTCTGCCAACCATCGATCCATTATGGAAAGCATATGAGGACTGTCTCTCATGAGTACCTTAAGGGGGGAACAGGGCTTCGATGCCTATTACCGTACTATTTTTGACTCTAGATGGGATAGTTTAATTAAATCTTTTCCAAATGAGCCTTTGTATGTTGAATGGAATCCTCTAAACACTCAAAGCTATTTTCTTGATGCTGCAAGCGTTTTAGCAGCCTATTGCTTGCCTCTAGGCGATTCTAAAAGCATTTTAGATATGTGTGCAGCTCCAGGAGGTAAAAGCCTTGTTTTAGCATATCGTATGGACAGTGATGCTAGTCTTCTTTGTAATGAGCGTTCTGCATCAAGAAGAACAAGGCTTTCAAATGTTCTTGATAATCACTTACCTGAGGATGTGCGCAAAAGGGTAAATATTGCATCTAATGATGGCGCACTGATGTGTAAAAAAGAAACAAAAAAATTTGACGCTATTTTGCTCGATGCGCCATGTTCTTCAGAGCGCCATGTTTTTATGGATAAAAAATATTTAGACCAGTGGTCGTCGGCTAGAATAAAAAATTTAGCTGTTAGTCAGTGGGCGCTTGCTTCATCTGCATTTCGAATTTTAAAAGAAGGTGGATATCTTTTATATTCTACTTGTGCATTATCAAGTATTGAAAATGATGAAGTTGTTCGTAAAATTCTAAAAAAATTTGATGGAAGCGAAGTGTGTGAAATTGACTTTTCAAGTATTACAAAGCAATGTGCTTATACACTTCCTTTATGTGAAAAAACAGAGCTAGGGTATCATGTTTTACCGGATTCACAAAATGGGGCAGGGCCGCTGTTTTTTTCACTTATAAAAAAAAGTTTATAAATTGTAAATTTTGTAGACAATTTTATGTTTATTATATATAATGGGGAAAGATGAGTAACGATTTATCTTCATACAAAAAAAAGAAAAAGTATGTCTCTCAAATAAAAAAAGATGTTTCTCAAATATTTGATGTAGAACTACTTTTAAATACTATTTTAGATGAAACTCGAGGTGTGTTCACCGCTGATGCAGCTTCTATTTTTCTATATGAAAATGGAAGGCTGTCGATTAGATATGCAAAAAATGGAACCGATACTAATTCGCTTTCAAATGTACCTTTTACACATTTTTCTTTCGATGTTAATGATAAGTCTATTTCTGGTTATACAGTTACAAGTAGAAGTATAGTTAATGTGCCTGATGCGTATAATATACCATCAGATAAGCCGTATGAGTTTAATAAGCAAGTAGATTTTTTAACTAATTTTACAACAAAATCTATACTTTCCCTACCTCTTATTTCTATGACAAATGAAGTATTGGGTGTTTTGCAAATAATTAATAGTAAAAATGAAAAAAATGCAATAATTGCTTTTACAGAAGATGATGCAGACTTAGCAGAACGAATTGCTAAAATGGCTACAATGGCATTGGAAAAGTCTAAGCTGTCTAGAGCTATTAAGCTACAAAAGATAATGGATTCTGAAAAAGTTCTTAACTCTATACAGGACGTTGACATTCTTTTAGAATCCCTTTTAACTGAAGCTCGAACAATAGTTAATGCTGATGCAGGCTCTATTTATGTATATGAAGAAGGCAAGCTCACTATTAAGTATGCTCAAAACGACACTCAGCTTAAAAAAGTAGATAATAGACGGAAGATACCATTTTCATCATTTACATTTGATGTTAACGAAAAATCTATAGCAGGTTACAGTGTTGTAAGCCGATCTATACTAAATATTCCAGATGTCTATAACTTACCAGATACTACTCCGTATAAGTTCAATAAAGATCCTGACATAAAAACTGGCTATGTTACAAAGGCACTTTTAACCATGCCGTTAATTTCAACAGCGGGAGAAATTCTTGGTGTTCTTCAAATAATTAATCCTTTTGATAGGGATGGTAATGTAGTAGAGTTTGATGCTGATGCAGAGTTTTATTTACAACATTTTGCATTTAGTGCAACTAAAGCCCTTGAACGAACTCGTCTTACTCGTGCTATGGTTATGAGAATGATTCGCATGGCAGGTTTTAGAGACCCTAAAGAAACAGGTTCTCACGTTAACCGTGTTGCAAGTTATTCTGTTGAAATTTATGACCAATGGGCACATGTGCATAATGTATCAGAAGAAGAAAAGAATAAGTTTCGGGATACCTTAAAAATCGCAGCTATGTTACATGATGTTGGTAAGGTTGGTATACCAGATACAATCTTAAAGTTACCTAGAAAGTTTACCCCCGAAGAATATGATGTTATTCGAACTCATACATGTATTGGTGCAATGCTTTTTGAAACATTAGAATCTCCAATTGATGACATGGCATTACAAGTTGCATTGCACCATCATGAGCGCTGGGATGGAGAAGGGTATCCAGGAAAGATAAATGTTAAAAATGCAGTAATGGGTGAAACAAATACAATGCTCTTCGGTGAAAGCTTGTCTGGTGACGATATCCCTTTTGCAGCTCGTATTGTATCTCTTGCAGACGTATACGATGCTCTTTCTTCTAAGCGTGTATATAAAGATGCTTGGGATCATGATGCTGTATTAAATGAAATACAATCACAATCTGGAAAGCAATTTGACCCAGAAGTAGTAAGTGCTTTTATGGACGTGCTCCCAGAAATAGAAAATATATATAATTCTTTTCCTGACGATTAGAATTATTAGGAACTAAAATGTCATTAAAAAAAAATCAACTCTTTGCAGAGTTAATGCTCGTAGCAGTAGCAGTAGTGTGGGGTGGAGGCTTTATAGCAACTGAGTATGCTATTGAAGCTAAAATGCCTAATACTCTAATATTGAGCATACGTTTTATGCTAGCTTCGCTTGTAATGTTTATAGTATCAGTTAAAGATATTCTTAAAGTAGATAAAAAGACGCTTCTGCATGGGATTATTGCAGGTACTTTTTTATTTTTAGGATTTTTTATTCAAATAATTGGTCAATCTCAAACAACAGTTTCTAATGCTGCCTTTTTAACAGCTACAAATGTTGTTATGGTACCTTTTATTGTTTGGGCAATTTCTAAGCATAGACCAAAGACACAAGTTTTTGTTTTGGCCACAACTACGCTTATAGGGATTGGTGTGTTAACACTAAATTTTACTGAGGGACTTTCTTTTAACTCAGGTGATATCTCTGTCTTATTATGCTCTCTAATGTTCGCTATTCACATATCATACCTTGGAATTTTTTCTAAAGGCTTAAATACAAAGATACTAACATTTTTACAGCTTTTTACTGCAGGTGCAATTTCTACATTGCTATTTTTCGTTTCAGATTTTGATGCAGTAACTAGATCTTCTTTAGAAAGTGGTATTATACCAACTCTTTATTTAGCTATTTTTTCTACATTGTTTTGTTACTTTTTTCAAACAAAGTGCCAACAAATAGTTCCTCCAGGAAAAGTTGGCATTATTCTTTGTACTGAAGGATTTTTTGGAAGTTTATTCTCAATAATGCTTGGTTTAGAGCCACTACGAGCTACTGTTATTATTGGTGGATTAATAATTATAACATCGGTAATGTTATCTGAAGTTGAAATAAATTTTAAAAAGAAAAAAGCCTAAATATTTTGAGTTTGTTTTATTCGTTTTTGCAATTCTCTATCGAGCATGTTTGCAAAGGCGTTTAAATCCTTTTTTGAATAGCTTTGAGTTTTCATTTCGGGAATTCCATTTTGTATAAGTTCAAGATTAAAATTTCTAAATGAAAGGCTTTCTCGAATATTTTCGCTTGTATATACTTTCCCACGGTCACTTAAAACAACAATATTTTTTTCAACTAGTCTTGCTGCAAGTGGAACATCCCTAGTAATTGCCATATCATATTCATTAGAATTTTCAACTATATAATTATCTGCTGCGTCTGCAGAATCATCGGCTAAAATCATTGATAATATATCTAAATTAGGAATAGGAATGGTTCGATTTGCAACAAATTTTGTTGGAACTTGCAGTCGTTTTGCAAAGCGTATTATAAGTTCTCGTACTTGTACAGGGCAGGAATCTGCATCAACCCATAGTGTAAAAATCACGGCACAATCCTGTCAATGTCTTGAATCATTTTTAATGTTATTTTTTCAACTTCTATAAGCTCTTGCGTACTTTTATGGTCCTCTAAACTATGCGTTTCTAAAACTTTTTTGATGTCTTCAGCTTTTGCTCTATCCTTAAATAATTCATCACAAATCATCAGTCCACTTAAAATTGCAACTTTTTTAGGGTCAGGATGTTCAGCCATCTGTCTAACTTCTTTTGTTACTTGAGTATAATAATCTAAAAGTTTATTAAGGTATTCATTGTCTTCTTTTGCTTCAATAGAAAATGAAGTCCCCAACATGTTTATATTTAGTTTTCCCATAATGAATCCGTATTAAAATATGTCTAATTGTGTTTGTTCTGCATTGTGTAACATGCCGCCTTGTTGTACAGGTGCAGTATTTTCTTCAACAACAGGATTCTCATGTTGTGGTATATCTTGTTGCGTTTGTGCCTCTGTATGTTGTTGTTCTTGAGGTGTATAGCTTGTTTCTATTTGTGTATTATTTTCTACTTGAGCTTCTACCGTTTCTTGACTATTACTTGAAGCGGGAAGGGCTTCTTCATAGTTTTTTGATTCTTCACTAGAGATGCTTGGTTCTTGTGTTTGGCGGATTGTATCTTCAACATTATTTAATTTATCTAAAACACTTAAAATACCTTGTTCAATTTTTTCTTCATCTTGAGCGAGTCTTTCAAGTTCTTCTTTTAATAGTTCTGCTTCAATTTTTAATTCTTCATTTTCGCAAGCTAGTTGTGCCTTTTCATTTTGTAGTTCAGTAATTTTTTTAAGTGCTTGTTCAACTTTTTGTTCTAATAATTTAATTTGTTCTAAAGAAATCATAGTGCTTACTCCTCTTTCGATACATGATAAAAAAAAGGGAGTAACTAATTTTTCTCATAATAGACAAAATCAGTTATTCCCTTTGTACTGTGATAGCGTAATGCTATTAGTTTACTGCTTTTTTTGCAGCATCAACAACAGCAGCGAATGCTGTAGGATCTTCAATAGCCATGTTTGACAAAGCTTTTCTGTTAATAATAATTCCAGCTTTGTTAAGACCATCAATGAATCTTGAGTAGCTAATGCCTTGTTCACGAACTGCAGCATTAAGACGAGTAATCCATAAAGATCTCATGTCGCCTTTTTTATCTCGTCGTCCTACGTAGGAGTCAGATAATGCAGCTGTTACCGCGTCTTTTGCAGCTTTAAAGTTAGTGCTTCTTCTTCCGCGAAAACCTTTAGCTAATTTTAAAATTCTTTTTCGTCTGTTAAGACGTTTACTTCCGTCTATAGCTCTTGCCATTTTCTTCTCCTAGGTTTAGCCGTAAGGCAACATTTGTTTTCTGA
>CAYJLQ010000035.1:0-11843 GCA_964370725.1 uncultured Treponemataceae bacterium | reverse complement strand
CCAGCTCCAATAGATGAACTTATCCCTCTTACTGTAACAAGTACTACACAGCCACTTTCTGGATACACCACGTTCGCACAAAATGAAAATGAAAATTATGTTGTGTCTTTTGTTGCACCTGCTGGAAGCGACTTAAATTGGTCTACATGTGAAATTGTATATACCGATAAAAAAACAGGGCAGTCAGAAAAAGAGCGTTTCTCAAACATCTTCGAGTACCAAGACAAACTTATGAGTATTACGCCAGCGAAAAATAAGGATAAAAGAATCGCGTTTATTATCGATACAAAAGAATTCCCTTACGATTTCTATTTTGATCCAAAAGGGGAAGGTACCGACATCTTTTTACGCCCTTCAAGCTTTGTAAGGCTCTATCCAAAATAAGAAGTGTAAGTGTGTAGGAAAAATGCATAAAAAAAGACACAGGTTGGTGATCCTGTGTCTAAAAGTTTGCGGGAGACCAGACTTGAACTGGCACAGCTCGCGCCACTAGCACCTCAAGCTAGCGTGTCTACCAAATTCCACCACCCCCGCATGTATTAACCTAAATAGGTGGCAACAAAAAAAAGTATATCAAATATTGTTTGTTGTGTCAATGCAATAAAGTCTAATTACTTTTTTTTATTCCTATTTCGCTTGACAATTGTTTGTAATAGTGGTACAAGTGACTATGAGTATGGCCATTCCTAGTTTTCTATTTTTCTCAATTTATTGCGTAGTGAATGTTTATTTCCCAATCTTCTTTAGGAATATGGGGTATTCGGCTACAGTAATTGGTGTGCTTATGAGTATTTTTGAAATATCAGGAATTATTTTTACGCTCATTTTATCTAAGTTTCCTTCTAAAAGTGGTAAGTATGGCTTATGGCTATTGTTTTTAGGAATAATGTGCACAGTACTATCATTTCCAGTGCTATTATCGCCACTACCTGTAATGTGCATTGCCTTAGCGCTTTTTGCAATCCCTGTTAAATCTATAATTCCTATTTCAGATGCATTTATCCATCTGCGTTTAGCAGATAAGTCAGAGCGTTATGGTATGATAAGAGCTTTTGGCTCTCTTGGCTTTGTAGTGATGAGTTTTATAATGCAAGCCTTTGTAAACACCGATACAATTACGCCATTTGAAGGCTCCATTTGGCTTGCAACTCCTCCTTTTTTAATGTCTGTATCATTATTCTTCTTTCCCAATTTACTTAGACCTCTTAAAGAATCTGCACAAGCGGCTCAAGTGCATGTACAAAAGAAGCCTGTAACAAATGAAGAAAAACAAGGCTTTTTTAAGCAGTTTTCACCACATTATTGGCTTATCGTTGTTGTTGTAACCTTTGGATATTTTACTCAGCAGGGGACAGCTCGGTTTTTCTCACTGTATGTAAAAGAACATCTTGGAAGCGATGCCTTTGGTTTTTTATGGGCGCTTTCTGTAATATGTGAAATACCAACCTTATTTTTTTCATATCGCTTTATTCGCCATTTTGGAAGTAAAAAGCTTATTTTGTTTTGTGTTGCAATGATATCAGTTAGAAGTTTTGTGTACGTATTGTTTCCATCTGTAATTGGGGCAACCTTTGCACAGCTTTTTCACTGTGCTACATTTGGCCTTTTATACCCAGCGGTAGTTGTGTTCATAGCTCAAGAAGTAAAAAACGCAAAGAATGCAGTATTAGCCCAAGCAATTTCTTCTGTTGGTTCTGCAGGTTTGGCAAGTGTGTTAGGTAGCTTCATAGGTGGAATAGTAATTGACATGTTTGGCTACACTACAATGTATACGCTGTTTGGATTTATTCCTCTAATTGGCCTTGGTTTATACTTCTTTTTACGAAAACGGGTATAGCTTTAAAGTGTGTTGCAAATTTCAATGGAGCTTCCACTTACAAATTTGTTAACACGAATCTGTGATGATATTCTCGATTGCAATGTTTCAACATGAGAGATAAGGGCTACAGATCTTGTTTCCCTTATTTCATCTAAAATTCCAAGTGCCTTTTCTAAGGATTCTGGATCTAAACTTCCAAAGCCTTCATCTATAAACATAGAATCTAATTGAACACCACCATTTTGAGCTTGTACCATATCGCTAATTGCAAGTGCTAAACTAATTGATGTCATAAAAGTTTCACCACCTGAAAGAGTCGATGTTGGCCTGCTTTTTCCTGTATAATCATCATATATTTCAAGGTCTAAGCCCTTGTATGCATTACCACCTTCTAACCCTTCTTTAAGATGTAACTCAAACCTATTATTCGACATTTTTTTAAGCCGTGAGTTTGCATACAGTGTAATTTCTTGTAAGTACATGCTTAAAATCCATGCATCAAGAGGTGTTTTTTTCTGGTTATTACCCGAAATAACATTAAATAATAAAGAGTAACGTTCATACTGCTCGTAAATGTCTTTAAATCTTTTTTCGGTATTTATATAATCAGATTGCGCCACAGTAAGTTGAGATAAAACTTGTTGTGCGTAGTTTAGTTTTATTTGCTCTTCTTCTTGTTCTTTTGTTTGTAGCGATATTTTTTCATTTAGAGCTATTTCTTCATTTTCCACATCAACGCTCGTATTAGAAAGATCTTCTGAAAACTGTTTTTGCAATGTTGTTAGCCTAATTATTTCTGAATTATATTCTGTTATCGCTTGTTGTGCACTGTTAAGCTCATCTTGGGGAAGTAACACTTTTTGTATTTGTGTACTTATTTCATCTAAGTTTTCAATATTCGAAAAATAGATAGATTTTTTCATTAATTCTATAAGATTAGCACAAGAGTTTTCTTTATTTTCTGTAAGAGTTTTTATACTATCATGTAAATATGTTTCTTTTTCTGAAAGTATAAGCTTTGCGTTTTCGTTGTTTTTTAAACGTGTTTCAAAGCTTTCACACAGTTTTTCTAAGGTGTGTTTTTCTTGTGTGGTACTTTCTATATTTTCTATAATAGATTTTTCATCTTTATCGATATTTTTTAATACAGATTCTAGTTCTTTTTTGCCTTCATCTATTTTTGTTTTAATAGCCATTTCTTGCATATTAAAAGCATTTATCTTTTCTTGCAATGTATGTAATACTGTTTCATGTAGTGCAATCTTTTGCTTTGCATTTGATATTTTTTGCAAATATGCTTCACAGTCTAATAAAACCTTTTTTTCAGTTTGGATGCTCGAAATTAATAAATCCTTGTCTTGATCATAGTCAGTAACTGTGCTTTTTTCTTGCAAAGGTTCAAAAAGAGAATCAATTGTCTTTTTACTCTCTGTAATGCTTCCTTCTAAAATATTTCTTTTTTTTGTAATCTCGTCTACACGTTGTTCTGCTTGTTGAACAATGCGCTCTTGCATACGTATCTTTTCAGTTACATCAATAAGTTCCACTGCGCTTTTTACGGGGCTTGGATGTTCTACAGAGCCACAAACAGGGCATGGCTTTCCATCGTGTAAATTATCTGCCAAAGATGATGCTGTATGTGCTATTTTTTGAGCCTCAGATTGTGCTACAAAATCGTCAAGAATAGTTTTTGCATTTTCGTGCAACGTAAGAGCTTCTTTTTGCTGTATTGTAAGTATTGCATCGTCAATTAAAAGAATAGAATGCGAACTGTTTTTTTCAATTTGTTTTGACTTTTCATACTTTTCTATAATGTTCGGCTCTTGTTCAATAGTTTGTTTTAAATCGCTTGCATTAGTATTATTGTCTTCAATTTCTTTTGTGCATTCAAGTATTTTTGAGCTTATTTGTGTAAGATCCTTTTCGTATGTTTCAATGTTTTGCTCAATTACTTTGCATCGTTCTAAATCGTGTAATACAACAGTAAGTTTAGAAAGGCGCTTACTATATTCTTCTTGGCTTTCCTTTTCAACTTGTAAGCTTTTGTATTCGTTTTGTGCAAAAACAAGTTCACGTTCACATTCTATAAGGCCTTGTTTGCTTTTTTCAAGTTCACTAGAAAAAGAGGCAATGCTATTAGCTTGAGGTAAAAGTTTTTCTGCTTCTAGCGATAGTGCGATGCTTTTTGAAAGATCATCCATCTTCTCTTTTTTGCTTTGTAAAAGTGCAAGATCAGATTCTATCTTTTTATACTCGCTCATTTTTTTAGCAATGCCTTGAATTGTTTCTTTTTGTGAAAGTAAACTGGCTATGTTTTTTTGAAAAAGTTCGAGTTTTTCTTGTGACTCTTTTATTTCCAATTGAAGCTTTTCTTTTTCTTCATCTGCAGTTTCAGGATTAAAAGCAGTTTTTATTTGTTCAAGCCGCAAGGATACTTCATCAAGTGTTGCTTTAAAAGAAGAACGTTCCTCTTTAATTTTTTCGGTTATGCGCGTAAATTGCTCAATTGGAAAAAGTTTTAATAACAATCCCTTTCTGTCTTTTGAGTTTTGCTTTAAGAATGTTGCAAACTCTCCCTGCGGTAAAAGTACTATTCTTGTAAACTCATCAATCGACAAAAGCAATAATTTTTCAATGTAATCATCAACTTTTGACTTTTGGCTTTCTATTACAGTTAGATTATCGCTCTGTGAAAAAAGGTCTCCTGCAGCTATGCTTACTTCATTCGAAACGCTGTATAATATTGCGCTTTCGCCTTCTTCACTTGTAGTGCCTTTTTTAGTTACTTTACTAAAAGGCAGTGTGCGCTCTACTTTATAAGTAGTACCATTAAGAGAAAAATCAAAATGTATGCAAGATGCTTCTTTTGAACTACAAAAATCGGATCTTAAGTGCCTTTTGTCGGTTCCTGTTCTAGCACCAGGTAGCTTGCCATATAAAGCATATGTAATACAGTCAAGAATAGTTGTTTTACCTGAGCCTGTTTTTCCTGTAATAATATAAATGTTATCAAGATTTGAAAAGTCAACGCTGTGACTTCCTACGAAGGGTCCAATATTAGTAATATGAAGTTTAAGTGGTTTCATGTTCTGTAGCCTCAACTTCTTTTGCTGTTTTTTCAAATAATTCTATGCAGTCTTTCCATTCACTTTCTGAGTTTTCATCCTCTGCTTCACTCATTGCACCTATGCTTTGTAAAAAACTACATAGTATATCTTTTATTGGTAGAGCTTCTTTTTTTTCAAACAGCGCTCTTTTTTTTAGTAAAGAATCTTCATTGTTTTTATAATAGTTGGTAATTGCCTTTTGCTTTATAGACAACAAAAAAGGAAACGTTTTTCGTAGTTTTGAGGCAATGTTTTCAATTGGTATTTCGTTTAAACAAGTAAACTCAATAAAAGAGTCTTTAAGTTCATGCATTTTTTCAAAATCTTCAAAACGTGCTTCTATCTGAACAAGCTTTCGAAGTGGATTTATTGCAATTGGCTCTACGGAAGAAACGATGCTATTTTTAACATCGAGCATAACGCGTAAAAAAACTTTGTCAGTTTGAACTTCACTAAAAGAGTAGGAAAGGGGAGAGCCTGAATAATATGCATTTTCTGTAACCCTTTGTTTTTTATGTAAATGGCCAATTGCAGTGTATAAAAATGGTGTAAACGCTGCTGGATTAATAAGTTCTGCATTTCCTAAAAAAAGCCTCTCAGAATCGCTTGTAGTGCCTTTTAAGGTAAAAAGATGGCAGTTTAGAATTGATGGATATTCCGCAAACTCGCTTGTTTTTTTGATGCGTGAAATCGCTTCTGAAACTAAATCGGTTTGATTTTTTAACAGTGTGCCATCGCTTAATTGTAGCGAGCCTGCATGTAAAAAAGGAATTTGAAATAATGCAACTTTTTCGTTGTCCTTTGATTTTAGAATAATTGGCTTGTCTAAATCTTCTGGATTAGTTGTAAGATATATATTTTTGGACTTTAAAAAATTACTTGCATAAGAAAGCCTCATAGAAGAATCGTGGTTTCCAGGAATAATACATATGCTAAGGTCTGGTTTTTCTTTATTGACTTGCGTTAAAAAATCATCAAATAAACAAACTGCTTCTGGGCTTGGAATAGAGCGGTCATATATGTCCCCTGTAATAATCAGAGCATCGTATGGGAATGCAATTATTTCTTCAAAAAGAAGTTGTAACATGTGCTTTTGGTCATTAATAAGTGGGTATTCATAAAGCACTTTTCCCAAGTGTAAATCGCCTGTTTGTAAAATATTTAGCATATAAAACTATAGCAAAAAAATGCTTTTTTGACTATACTTATTATATGGTTATTAGAGCAAAGGTTTTAGGATACTGTATGGGGGTTAGAAGAGCTGTAGATGCAGCATTGCAAGCGCGAACTCAATATCCAAAGCATTCAATTTATACATTAGGCCCATTAATTCATAACAAAACTGCAATAGAAATGCTCAAAGAAAATGGTATTTCTATTTTGGATAAGGCCGACATACAACAATTGAAAAAAAATCAATCTTCTTCTGTAGTTATTCTCAGTGCTCATGGTACAGCACAAACGGTAAGAAAAGACATAGAAGAAACAGAGTCTATTATTATCGATGCAACATGTCCTCGTGTTTTGATAAATCAAAAAAGAATTGCAGAATATGCTCAAAAAGGCTTTAGTATTTTCATTGTAGGCGATAAATCGCACGGAGAAGTAATGGCTTTAGAAGGCTCTGTTTCGGCTAGTACACCATATTATATTTTACAAAATGCAGAAGAAGCAAATTATCTTATACGCAACAATGATTTCAATAGTACAAAGGCCATTGTTATAAGCCAAACAACTATTACACAAGATGAGTACAACGAAGTAAGTAGCGTATTACAATCTGCTGTAGACGATATTGTAATTTTCGACACAATTTGTCCTGCTACGCTAGAGCGGCAAGATTCATTACGCTCTATTTTTAAAGATGTTGATGGCCTTATAGTTATTGGAGGAAAAAATTCTGCTAACACGGCTCGGTTATACCATATTGCACTAGAATTATGTGAAAATGATACAGATACAAGTACACAAAAAAAAGTGTGCTACATAGAAACAGCAGATGAAATACCAAATGAGTTTTATGCACTAAATAAGGTCGGATTAACTGCGGGTGCCTCTACACCTGATGAAGCGATTTTTGCCGTTGAAAAAAGACTCTTAGAAAAAAAGGTGTAAAAAGTGAATAGTGCACAAGGACTTTCATCCATAGAGCTTACAAAAATGACCTCAAATCCTAAGGCCTTGCAAGATGGGTCTTCTGTATTTGTTAGAGTTCTTTCTAAAGGGGATGGGGCAGCCTATACAGTCAGCTTTTCTGGTAGTACATTTTCAGTGTTTTCTCAGCGTGAATTACAAACTGGAAGTGCATTTCGGGCTCTTGTAAACATAAAAGATGGCAAGATTTTTTTAACTCCGCAAGCCGAAAGTACAAATACTGTTCAAAAATTTTCTGTTTCTACACAAGAATCGATAAGTCAATTACAAACTTTTTTTCATGACCTAGGCTTAAAATCAGATGTTGTATCGCTTCGAATAGTGCAGTATTTTCAATCTGCTGGGGCAAGCTTTAACATGAAACTTGCAAATAAAGCACGCGCTATTGCTCAAAAATTTCCTGGAAAGGAAGATGAAGCCGCAGAAATTACATTATTATTAGAACAGCGCGGTGTGAATGCAGACATGGATACCGTCATAGAAGTTTTTAATTCTTTGTACGGGGGCAATAGAGAACAGGGTGAATTTGAAGATGAGGAAAATGAATCTACTTCTAATGATGATTCTGAAATAGTTGTAGATGATACTCAAGTTAGAAAAAATACTTGGGATGATGAACAATCGGAAGACCTTGATGTGCTTAAAAACATATATTCTAACCCTGAATCTGTTATACAAAAAGAAACAGGCCTATTAACTTTTATAAACCATGTGCGCACTAATCCCTTACATTGGATAATTTTGCCCTTTGAATATGGCGAAAATGGGCGTGAAATTACTGGTTCTATACGAATTTTACTTAATTATGACAAAAAAACGACAGAAAATGTAACAATATACGCATTTTTTTGTGGTAAGAATTACAAATTTGTGGTAAAATATAAGAGTAAAGTTGATGGATCTGTTTCAAAACAACAGGGCACAATTCAATTTTGCTCTGAACAAAATGAATCGGAGCAAAATGAGAAGGTGTTATGTGAAATGCTGAAGACATGCCTACCGCAAGATTTTAATTTTGATGTTTCTTACTCGAAAGAGCTTGCGAATGATGGACTATTTACACTTGCTTCGCATATATCTGTTGTTAAGTTGGACGCATGATAAAAAAAACTGCAATAGCATTACACTATCCTAAAAATGCGCCAGCTCCGTTCATTCTCTTTAAAAGTACTGGCTGTCATGTTAAAAAAATGCTTGAAATTGCTCAAGAACATGATATCCCAATAGTGAATGAACCTGAAACAGCCCTTATACTATCAATGCATGATGTTGGTGAGTGCGTTCCTGTAGAAACGTATGAAGTAATAGCAAGTATTTTTGCATTTTTAAAAAAGGTTGAAGAGCATGACAGAAATTGACACAAAAACACTACAGGAGGGGATGTTGTTTTCATCTCCATTATTATTCGATGACGGAAAAAATATGTTTTTAGCAGAGCGTACTCCGATTTGCAAAATGCATTTAGACACTGTTCGCAGATGGAATATTTTAAAAGTAATTACATATGGTAAACAAGTTGATAGCGTTGATGATGGAATTGACGAACTTGAAATGCTCGATGATATTGATGAAGCAGATGAAAATCCCCTTTTATCAAAATATTTGCAAGTAATTCAAAATTTGGAAGTAGTATTTCAAGCATATAAAGCAGGATCTCCACTGGACAGAAACCTTGTGGATGACTGTGTAAAAATTATATATGCATTAAATAACGATGAAAAATCATTTGTATCTGAGGTAAGTTTTATTCCTGTTAAACATCATCTTCCGTTGGTAGTTGCAGCGGTTAATATTGGATTTATCTGTGCAATAATTGGTACAGAGATGAACTTCCCTCAAAAAGATATATTGCATCTTATTACGGCTGCTCTTTTACACGATATTGATATGATTAAACAGCCTGAAAAAATTCTTAATAAAACAACACGTCTATCAGATGAAGAGTTTGTTCGCATACAAACTCATTCACAAAAGGTTATTGCTACTATTCTTGAAACGCTTTCTTATCCAAAAGAAATAGCGTTAATAATTCTACAACATCATGAACGATGGGACGGAACTGGTTATCCGGAAGGAAAAAAAGGTCCACAAATATATCTTCCTGCACGAGTACTTTCAGTTGCAGATTCGTTTGAAGCGATGCTTTCAGAAAAAGCATATAGAAGTGCATTTGTTGCCCATGATGCTGTTAAAAATTTACTTGCAGACAAAGAAAAGAAATATGACCCTGCTGTATTAAAGTCGTTTATTTCAACAATAGGCTTGTATCCTATTGGTTCACATGTATTGTTAAGTGATGGATCTATTGCAAAAGTAGTTCAAGTAAATGCTGCTGCACCATTTTTCCCATCAGTAAGAATATGTGTACCTAAAAGTCCTGAGTTACCTGTAAACTCTTTACTTGATTTAAAGGCACAAGTTGAATTAACAATTGTGCGTGCAGTAAAACAAGAAGAAATAAGCGACATTGTGTAATTCTCCAAATGGTCTTTCTACAAAAGAAAAAGGATCCTTGGGCGAACAACGAGCTAAAGAATATCTCATTTCAAAAGGTTATCGTATAATTGCGTGTAACTGGAGAAACAAGCGAGGCGAAATTGATATCATTGCTTCGTATAATGATATACTTATATTCGCAGAAGTAAAAACACTTATAAAAGGCGACCTCGATACACTAGAAATCTTATTAGGCAAAATAAAACAAAAAAAAATTGTCGAAACGGCTAAATGTTTTTTGCAAGTTCATCGACAATATATACAGGGCTACATTAGATTTGATGTACTTGTTATTGATATGCCTGGATTTCCTTCGGTATATCATATAGAAGATGCCTTTTCGGAGTGTATATGAGTGTTTCAAAGCAAAGTCGCGTAAATGCTAATGCAATGCTACAAGCTACTAGCGTTTCAGACAAAATTCTCGCAATGAGAACAAAAATTGAAGATTCTTCGTATATGAGTAATGCTGTGCAAGTGATTGCACTTGTTCTCAGTAGGAGAATTGTTGAACAGCCAAAAACGTATTGATACTTGTTAACACTTTTGGCAATGCAATTCTGTTTTTAAAATCAAGCTATATAGTGTGGCACGCTATTGAATAATGCTGTGAGTTGTGTTACGGTATATAGTATGATTTTAAGACAGTTTATGTATATACATATAACTACTGAAAAGGAAAAAAAATTATGGAATATAATAAAAGACATAAAAAAAAGTGGAATAACCGAAATAAAAAAGATAATCAAAAAAAAGACAGAATAGAAAATGTAAAAGAAACTGTTTTTGTTGCTGAAAATTCTGAAGCTATTCGACTCCATAAAGAAAATACAAAAACATGTGAGTATTGTACACGTCCAATTCATGAACTTAGTTCTGCACTAGTTGATAAAAGAACAGGTGGAGCTATACACTTCGATTGTGTTTTAACTAAATTGCAAGAAACAGAAAAGCTTGAAGATGGTCAAAAAATCACGTACATAGGACAAGGTCGTTTTGCTGTTATTTACTTTGAAAATCCTCACGATTTACGAAAATTTACTATCGTTAGAACTATTGAATGGGAAGATCGTGATAGCCCATCAGAGTGGCGAGAAGAAATTGCAGGATTGTATAGTCAGGTTAAATAATTAATAATTATTAATTAATATTACACTTTCAAACATTAAAGAGTGGTTTCATCTACCACCTAGCCTGTCATACCGAGCGCAGTCAAGGTATCTCTTTTATGGTGTAAATATTTTCACTGTACGAACCATTCTTTTGATGGTATTTGTAACAATTTTATAATTAACAGACAATAATATTAATTATTACTTGTTAATTATTAATTACTCAGTGCCAAATTTTTCTTTCATTTGGGCAAACATTTTTTCAATTGCGACATCATCAGACTCTGTTTCTGGCTCATGGTATGCTACTAGTTCTGATGGTATTTCATCTAAAAACGGTGACGGTTCTGTTTCCATTAGTTCTTTGTTACGCCTTCTTTTTCTGCATGAAGTAATAAATAGTTTGTCTTGAGCCCTTGTTATTGCAACATAAAAAAGGCGGCGTTCTTCTTCAATATTTTTTTCATCTTCTTCAATGCTTCTTGCATGTGGAATAATTCCATTTTCGCATCCGACTATAAAAACAACAGGAAACTCTAATCCTTTTGATGCGTGAATAGTCATAAGATTTATCTTTCCAGAAAGAGAATCATCTTCTTGATCGTCTCTTGATAATAGGGTGATACGATTCAACCATGCATAAAGTCCTGAGTCAAAGTTATCAGGGTTGTTTTCCCATTGAATAATAGAATTAATAAGATGCTCAATGTTTAGATATTTGAATCGAGCTGCTTTTTCATTTTTTTGATACTCGCTTACAAGGTAACTCCAATAATCAATTTCATCTACAAAGTCTTTAACCTTTTTCCCTAAACCTTTGGAACTCCCTAATAGATTGCTACGTTGGTTTATAATTAGTTCATGGAATTCTTGCAAGCCCTTTGTACCTGCAGAAAGTGAAGCACTATAATGTTCTTCTGTTCCCATTTCTTCAGAGCTAAACATTTCTTGATTAGCGGTTTTTAATTGTTTCTTTTCAAGCTCAGAATGTATGTGGTGTTCAATCGCTTCCCAAAGTGAGCACTCTCTTTCTTTTGCAATTACATTTAGCTGTTCAATAGTTTTACGCCCAATGCCTCTCCTTGGAGTGTTTATAATTCGTAATAAGTTTATGTCGTCGTGATGGTTTGAGCACACTCTAAGATAGCTAATAAC
>CAYJLQ010000034.1:0-11845 GCA_964370725.1 uncultured Treponemataceae bacterium | reverse complement strand
TTTGCATACGAGCCACCCATAAGGCCAAGTCCTATAAAGCCAAATGTTTTCATAGTGTTTTTCCTTCTAATGAAGCGTATGCAGAAATTTTCTTCATCATTGCTTCAAATTCTGAAGGTGTTACCGATTGCTCTCCATCGCTTAATGCACATTCCGGGTTGTTGTGAACTTCTATCATAAGTCCGTCGGCTCCTACTGCAACAGCTGCCTTAGCTAAGGGTTCTACCATCCAAGCCATACCGCACGCATGACTTGGGTCAATTATTACAGGAAGGTGGCTTTCTTTTTTTAAGAAGGGGACTGCACTAACATCGAGACAGTTTCTTGTATAGTTATCGAATGTTCTAATCCCTCTTTCGCATAGAATGATGTCATTATTTCCTGCTGCCATAAGATATTCTGCAGACATTAAAAACTCTTTTATAGTTGCACTAAGTCCTCTTTTTAAGAGAATTGGTTTATTGCATGTTCCAAGTTCTTTTAAGAGGTCAAAGTTTTGCATGTTTCGTGCGCCAATTTGAATAATGTCTACATTTGTAAATTCATCTAATTGTTTTATAGCCATAATTTCTGTAACTATTGGAAGGCCTGTTTCTTTTTTTACTGCTTCCATAATTCGCATGCCGTCTCCGCCCATACCTTGGAATGCATAAGGTGATGTGCGTGGCTTAAATACGCCGCCACGTAAAAACTGTGCTCCACTAGCCTTGATAGATTTTCCTATTTCCATAAGCTGCTCTTCGCTTTCTACTGAGCAAGGACCTGCCATAACTGCTAATCTATTTGAGCCGATTATAAAGTCATTTTCTTTTATTTTACCTTTTATGTTTATAAGGGTGTCTTCTGGGTGAAACTTTCTGTTTGCTTTTTTATACGGTTCTTGTACCCGCATTACCTTGCTTACAAGATGGTGAATTTCTAAACTTTTTTCGTTTATAGAAACTGTATCGCCAACTAGCCCCACAATAGTGGTGTTTTCACCCCTAGAAAGATGCGTGTCTAGTCCACGCCCATGAAGCATTGTTAAGAACTCTTGAAGTTCACTTTCTTCTACATTCGGTTTTAATACAACAATCATCTGTTTCTCCTAAAAATAAATTACACAAAAAAAAGGCTCCTTACAAGGAGCCTTCGTCTATCAATAGTACTATACTACTATTCTCTTTACAGATTTGCCCCTGTATGCGTTTGAGAAAAGTAGTAATAATAAAAGTAGTTTTTGTTCATATACTTAGTATATACTATGCATAGAAACACGTCAAGATAGTTCTATTAAAAAACATGCATTTTTATAAAATTACTGAAAAAAACAAGACTTTTAGTGTCTATTAATTCTTTTATCTATGCCGAACTGATTCTAATGGAGTTGAAACAGTCTCATTAGAAAAATCTATAAACACGGCATTGTTACGCCCAGCTTCTTTTGCCTGATATAAGGCCTTGTCTGCAATACTTAAAACAGACTCAAACTTTGTTTGTATACCTTCTGTGATATATGAAATGCCAATACTTAGGGTTACAACTTCATGAATTGATTTATTATGAGGAATTGCTAAGGCATGAACCATTTTCATTGTTTCAGTAATACATTCATACACACTGTCTTTTTCGCAATCTGTAAACGCTACAGCAAACTCTTCTCCGCCATACCGATAGAAAGAAGCTCCATATTTTTGTTCTAATTCAAGAAAACAGTTTCCGATATCTTGCAGGCATTGGTCGCCTTTTTGATGCCCATATGTATCATTAAAAGTTTTGAAATAATCTATATCTAAAATACCAAGGGCAGTAATTTTTTTTTGAGTTTTACTTGATTCAAAAATTGAAAAATCTTCAAAAAGCTTGCGTCTGTTATAAATTCCCATTAGGGGATCATAATACGCATATACCCGCAAGGTGTGTGTTACAACTAGTGCTTCAAGACGTGCAGCTCTAACAATTGTCCCAATTACAAAGAGTAGGATTAGAACCACAAAGGAGTTTATTGCTTCTGCACTATAAGTTGCAGGTGATTTAAAAAAGGATATGCCAATTACGAATGACACTGTAGTAACGAGCATGTAAAGATGAATTCGCCATCCATAATCTAAGTAAAGTGTGGAAACCATAAAAAGAACAACTATAAAGGATATACCAATACTTTCAGGTGCAATAAAGACGCTCGTATAAAATGTGTATGCAAAGGCTAGTGTATTTACAATGTATATCAAGGCTGTAACATTCTTTCCTGAAGCTCTTGAGACACATTCGAAAAGAATCAACGCAAAAATTGAAAATGCAATAAAAATCCAGCGTAAAGATCCAATCCCTGCAGTTGTAAAAATATTTGTAACATAGGTAAGAATAAAGCAAGTTAGAAAAACAATAATTACACCAAATAGCATTGTGCGTAGAATTTCAACATTTTTTTTATCTACTTCTTTTTGACAATCTCGAAAATTATTTTTTTCTTCTATTGTTTTGAAAACAACAAAATTCCAAAATTCTATAATTTTTTCTTTCATCGCATACTCCGCAAAGAAAAAAATTACTTAATGCTACATCTTTTTTCTTTGTATAACTATAACAAACATCTATACAGTAGTCAAGGAACGTTTCAGGCCTTTGTTAAAGATAGTGGTTTTATTTATTTAAGGAAGGTGAGTTACTTCTATTTCTACATTTCTTTGCTTACGTACAAACGTTATATATAGTGTGTAATAATCTTAAGCAAAGAATATAAGAACGGTGGGAAAAAAAGAAAAGCAGCCAATTTTAACTGGCTGCTTTTCACACTTAAATTTTACTTATTAAGAATAAATTCTACACGTCTGTTTTTCCACCAGTTTTCTCTGTCATCAAGGGCGGCTACAGGAACGCGGCCTCCTCTACCAACGGTGCTAAGACGGTTTTCATTTATACCGTATTCAACAAGTACTTCTTTTACGTACTCGGCTCTGTCTTCACTGAGTGGAACAAGAGGTATGTTACCATTTGCAGTAGAAGTTTCTTCTGCTTCGGTTCCACTAATGTTATTTGCATGGCCTTCAATTGTTACGTTGTAATCTCTAAACTTATTTAAGATTTCAGCAATACGTTTTAGAACTCTTTCGTTATTATTAATAACTGAAATGTCTAAACCGCGTTGTGGATCAACGTCTTTACCAGCAAAGTCTGCATTATCGCTTCTAAAAATAATAGAAGGAACTTGCATTTTTAATACATCTCCAATTCTAATAACAAGAACGTCAACTGGTATAATGCCTTCTACAGTACTTGTCATGCCAACAGAATCAGTTACAGTGAATATGTATGGGTAATCAACAGCAGACTGAACAAGTTCTCCAGAGTTACTTCTACCATCCCAAATAATTCTTTCAGTGATAGACGCTTTACCAGAAGTTGACCAGAACGATGAATTATTTTGAGGGTCTTTAATTTCAAAAGACCATGCAGTAAATGGTACTAAGCTTTGTCCTTGTAGACGAATAAATAAGTCATCGTCAGACCCATCATTATCTGGGCTAAAGTATTCTGGTGCAGTTTGCACTGAAAGCATTGGAGCTGTGATTGTGCTTATAAATGGGCTTGAAGACACAGAAACTATATCACCTTTTTCGTATTGTAACGTAAGATTTGCAATAAGATTTCCTTCTGCTACTCTTCCATCAAGGCCAACCCCATCCCATTGAATTGTTTCAGGAACATCTTTTTGATCATTATTATTCCATTCTTGTACACGAGCATTTGTGTCTGCATTCATAATAACGAATGACCAGTCATTAATGCCATCTGAAACACTTGTTCTGATGGTAAATGTCTGTGTATCAAGAATATCATCTCCGTTAGGACTAAATGCTTCATATTCAATAGTTGCGTATGCAGTTGCAAGACGGTTATCAATTTCAATATTTTCTATTGAAGCTTCAACCTTGTTTCCTGCCTTATCGGTACTTGTAATAGTAAATGTATAACTTCCATCAAGTACAACATTGCCTGCTTCATCTGTTCCGTCCCAATTAAATAATGCTCCTGGCACTCGTATGTTCCAGCTAAGCGATTTAACTACTTGCTTATTGGCGTCTGCGGTAATTGTTGCAGTCCATAATTCTTCATCACTTGTTTGAATACTTAAAGGAATTTCATCTTTGTTCCCATCGTTATTCGGGCTAAATAGGGTGTATGGAGTGCTTACAGTTACAACAGGGAAGGTTGAATCTAATTCGAATGCAGATGTTGTAACAGTTGTTTCGCTACCATTATTTGAAAGCGTGTATAACGATGCTGTATATAATCCGTCTGGTGCACGTGTTCCTTCATCTGTTAAACCGTTCCATTCAAGGCTTCTTGGAATACTTCGCTTTTCTGAAAATGTTTTTACAATAGCGCCTTGCGCATCTAAAATAGAAAGATTGTATTCTGCAACACCAGTATTTGTTCTAATTATTGGTGAGAAGGTTAAAATATCTTTTACTCTATCGCCATTAGGGCTAAATGCATCTGGGCTTACGGTTAAAATAACTTCAGTTGTTCCAGTGTTAAGTTCGATAGCTGTTGTTTGTTCTTCTTTTGTATTTCCTGCGAGATCCGTACTAGAAAGAACATACTTATAAAAGCCATCTACAATTTGACCTTCGTCTGTAACACCATTCCATTCAACAGACTCTGGTGGAATTTCACCAAAGTCCCATTGTTTTACAACTTCATTAGCTTCATTAATAATTGTTCCAGTCCAAGCTTTTTCTTTTGAACCTTCTTGTCGAATTGTTACGGTGTCGAGTCTTCCATCACCATCAGGACTAAAAATTGTTTTATCTGCTTTTACTACAGCAACAGGTTCTGTATTGTCTACAGTAATATTTCTATTAATAATAGATTCTTGACCATTACTAAAAAGGGCTGTAAAAGTAAGTTTGTAATTTCCATCTGAAAGTACATTGCCATTAATTGATTTTCCATCAAAGTTTATGCTTTGTGGTGGTTCATCTGTGCCTGTAAAACTAAATACACTTGAGCCTCTTGCATCAGTAATATCAATTTCCCAGCTAAGAAGCCCTGCACTTGTTGACATAGAAGGAAGGATATCAATGGTATCTTTTGAGCCATCATTATTTGGTGAAAAAGGGCTACCTTGAACCATCATATTTACGGCTCTTGGAATTGCATCGTAGATGATGTTATTTATTTGAGCACTTTCATTAATGTTTCCAGCTCTATCGGTTGCAGTTAACTTATATGTATATGCACCTACGGCTACAGCAACGTTATTGTCATCTTTTCCGTCCCATTCAATATTCTTTGGTTCAGAATTTTTCCATGTGTATGTTCTAACTGCATTGCCTGCACTGTCAATAATTTGGCCTGTCCATAGATCTTCTATAGAACCAGATTGAGTAATAGGAAACTCTGCTTTGTTACTACCACCAAATATTTTTGCAGATTCTGAAACTTGTGCGAGGGTTGCAGTTGGTTCAGTATTGTCAACGACTATATCGTATGATGGTGTTCTACTTTTATTCCCATTATCGTCAGAAGCACTTACGTAGTAAGTATAGGTTCCGTCAGGTGCAACTTCTCCAGAGTCTAGGATACCATTCCAAATAACAGATTCAGGTACATCAACCCCTTGCTTTGGTGTAAAAAGTTGTTTAAAAAAACTTGAAAATGTTAGGCTTTCTGGAAGCGCTACTTTGTTACCAATAGTGCGCACAACATTGCCTTCAGCATCTTCAATTACTAATGCCCATTCGCTTATATAGCGAGTGTCACGTATTGAAAGCGGTATTGTAAGTTCATCATTAATACCGTCATTGTTAGGTGAAATATAAAATAAATTATTGCTAGCTTGTGCAAAAAGAGTAATGCCTCCAATTGCTATAAGAGTACATGCTAGAATACTTAAGAATTTTTTTTGTGTTATCATTCTTCATTCTCCCATAAAATAATTTCAGGAGCTTGGGTATCTTCAAGTCCTAAATATAAGGCTGCGCTTCCTGATGCAACATATACATCATTATTTAATGCTTTAAAAGCACCAGATGTAATTATTTCATTTTCTGCAAGACCTTGTTTTGCTAATAATGATTCTTTGTCACTTGTAAAATTAAACTTAAAGCTTAGAGAAACGCTTGGATAATAATTAGCTTTGTCTTCAATAGTTTCAACAAGGTTGAATTGTGTACCTGTTGATAATTTAAGCATATTAAATAATAAGAAGCTTATGTTTGTGTCTATAACCATGTTTTGAAATGTGGGGAACGAAAAGTCAAATGATAAACCAGAGGTAATATGCTCAGTTGTAAACAGTGTTCCAGCAAAGCCGAGCCGTGGTGTAACCATCCCAGGGAATCCTGTAGGGTCTTCTGATATTCCTTTTACTCCATAATTTTCAGGATTATAGCTTTTTCCGAGTTGTGTGAGTGCTGCTGCAAGTCTAATATCGCTCATAAAGGGAAGCCAAGAAATAGTATCTATAGCATATACAAACCCAAGGTCAGCTCCTAAGCCCCAATCTGTTCCAAATGTGCCATATAAACCTAGTCCTACATATAAGTTATCAAAAATATCTTTTGAAAATGCAGTTCTGATGGTAAAGCTATTATCGAGCTTCATATCTTCAAATGGTACAAATACGCCTTGTACAGTTCCTGTAAATACACCAAACCTAGATGGAATCATTGTTCCTGCGGTAAAAGCTTGTCCGTAGCTTTTATTTTTATTGCTTGCGAATAAAGCGGTGTAAGCTGCATCTACAACTACGCGTTGTTCTCCTGCAGGAATTGCAGGATTGATACTAATATGCCCAGGGTAAACTTGAAAAAGAGATCCACCAGTTGTAGATGCTTCTCCAGAAAGCATTGATGGGCTTGTGAAATTGAACAGGTTTTCACCTGCTAGTGGGGGATTGTATGCAAATGCTGAAAAGCTTAGTGCACAAATCGCTATACAAAAAAATATTTTTTTTGCGTTCATTGATGATCCTCCAAAAGGTATTACATTATCTAATAAATATAACACATTTACTAAAATAAATCTATGTATTTCAATATCGGCATTTTTTTGAAACGACTCTACAAGTAGAGCCCTTTTTCTTTTTTTTGCTTTATGATACTCTTTTGTATGATAGTTTATAGCAAAGAAAGTGATACTCGCTTTATCGATTACGGAATAGAGATTCCAATTCGCTACAAAAAAGCAACGATGGTATATGAAGCTCTGTTAAATGGAGCTATGAAATCTTATAATGAACGAGATTGGCTTGTTAGAGCCAAAAGCGAGCCTTTAGAAAAAAAACTATTGCAACTTTGTCATACAGAGCGCTATATAGACAGCTTTCTTGGCGAAGGCGCAGAAAAAGAAATACTTAGAACATATGAGCTTATTAACGCAGACGGCTCATATAATAGATATAATCCTTCTAAAGCCACCGCTCCATTACATGAATTAGTACGTTCAAACCTTATCAATGCTTCAGTTTGTTGTATGACAGCAGAGCTTTCTTTAGAAACAGGCTTTTCATATTTTTTAGGGGGCGGGTGCCATCATGCAATGCCCGACTATGGCAGTGGATTTTGCCTTGTAAATGATGTTGTATTAATGGCCCGCTATGTGCAACAAAAAGCAAATGTGCAAAATGTATGGATTGTCGATGTTGACGCACATAAGGGAGATGGAACATCCTTTTTAACTAAGGACGATAATTCAATTCGTACTGTAAGTATTCATATGAAAAATGGATGGCCTTTAGATGGAGAGGAATATTGCTCTGATGGTACATTGCATCCATCATGGATACCAAGTGATATAGATATAGGCATTGCTAGCGGTGAAGAATCTTCATATAATGAGCAGCTAAAAACTGCTCTGTACAATATGGAAAAAAACTTTGGACTTCCAGAAATTGCAATTATTGTAGGTGGGGTTGACCCTTATGAAAAAGATGAGCTTGAATCTACAAAGGTTTTACAGCTTACTAAAGAAATGCTCATAGAGAGAGACATGTTTTTGTACAATTTTTTTGCTGGCAAAAAAGTTCCGCAAGCCTATGTAATGGCTGGGGGCTATGGAGAGCATTCGTGGGAAGTATATGTAGCCTTTTTAGAAAAAGTATTATTACAAAGACTTAATAGCTAAGGACACAAAAAACCTGCAAAACCTTCGGGTCTGAGATGCTTATATATAAAAAACACTTCATTTTGTAAAAGGTTACATGAGCTCAAAAGCTAGATTTTTTTATTGCTTTTTGATACAATTATTTTATGAATAAAAAACTTGTACAATTTACCATTGTGGCTATTATTTCTTCTTTTCTTTTCAGCCTTTGTCAAATTAATTTTGTTGGCGATATTTCTCTTATTGCCTTTCCTTTATCTTTAATATATGTGCTAGTATTTGCTTATGCTAGTTATATACTGCTTATTAAACATTTGAAACTTGAAAAACTATCTCTTGTAGTTAAACTTTTTCAATACTTACCTTATGTATTATTGGCAGCATTTGTTTTTAGACGAGCAGGGGAAAGAGGGACAGCCCATTTTTACGATGTACTAACTGTTTTGTTATGGGTTGTAATAATGGTAAGTGCGCAAGGTGCTCTATATTTTCTTAGCCATAAGCGAGTGTTTGAAAAAAATCCAGATTTAAAAAAGATTGCAGAACACAGTCCTACTCCACCATTACCCTTTTTTAAGAAGGTTATTTTTGAAATATTAGATTGGGTGGATGCCTTTGTGCAAGCAATTTGTACTGTTGTATTAATTAATATCTTTATTTTCCAGTTATATGAGATTCCATCAGAGTCAATGGTGAGCGAGTTTTTAGTGCGCGATAGAGTTGTTGGATTAAAGCTTGATGCAGGTCCTAAGTTTCCTTTGAGTGATGTAGGTATCCCAGAAGTTAAAAACTACAAAAGAGGGGACATTGTTATTTTTAGCAATCCCCATTACTCAAATGACAGAGAATCTCAAATAAAAACATTTATGTCTCAGCTTGTGTATATGCTTACGCTTACAACTGTTAATTTAAATGTTGATGAAGATGGAAACTTAAAGGCTGATCCGCTTGTAAAACGTATTGTTGGAGAAGAAGGTGAACAGCTGGTAATGCAAGATGGTATTTTATATAGCCGAACGAAAGATGCAGCTAATTTTACACCTGTTGCAGACGATGCAATATGGGCTCAATGGAACTTAGCAGCGCTTCCAAATGATATTTTAGAAAAGGTACAATATATTCCTTTAAGTTCAGCCGAATACGAAGTAATGCTTGATATTGAATATCAAAGAAGTATGCTTGATATTCAAGGCGCAAAAGAAGAGTCAGAAAAGCTTGCTGAACGTTTTGAATCTATTGCAAAAAATGCATCGGTTTTACGAGGTTCAATAGCAGACGATTATTTGTTAAACGAAAACTCGTTACAAGTGTATTCATTTTTATCTAATAGCGATGATATAATTCGAAATTTATATTATTCTAATGGTGGTTATGAATGGTTTAGTGCTTTTATGACTGATTGGACACATTCTGTTCCAAATGATGTTTTTGATGGTGAAGATTTTATTGGTGGCGACATTTATAGCGATGCTATGTTTAGACAAAATCTTATGTTAAAACTAAGCTTTGGGCGACTTGCAGTGAGAACTGCAGAGTTATTAGATTTGGGCGTAAATGCTAATGCTCAAAACCAAGATTTAACTCGCTTACAATTTATGCAGCATGCTCAAAATCTTGCTTTTTATATTCTTACCTTAAACGATATGCGTAATATGGAAGTATTCCCTCCAAATGATGAAGCTGGGAATGCTCAGTATATTAGTAAAAATAACTTTTTTGTAATGGGTGATAATAGATTCAATTCATTAGATATGAGACATTCATATGATTATGAGAGAAAACAAATTACAACCTATGACCCGTGGTCTTTATATTATGATTCAAATTTGGCTCCACAGCAAATATCAACTGATAATATTTTGGGTAGCCCTGTGTTACGATTCTTTCCTTTTAACAGGTTTGGAATCCCAGGTGGTAATTAATGTATAATTTATAATGTACAGTGTATAATTGTTAGTAAGCTTTTGGTGATTGATTTTTTTTTCTCACCAAGAGCTTTTTTTATTTATCAAGCAAATATACTGGAATTAGTTCTACACTTGCTTTAACTTCCTGAGCGGTTGGTAGCCATGGATATGTTTCTCTAAGAGTTTCGGTAAGTATTGTTCCTTGTTCATGAACTTCAATTTCACTATCTTCTTTTATTAGTGTTCTTGTTATATTCAATTCTTCAATGAATTGTTCACTATTAACTGTTTGCGTTCTTGTATCTGTTTCTAAAGAAACTATTTGCCACTGCTTCTTTCCATATTCAAGAGTAAGTGTGTCGGTTGTGTAGCTCACATCATATTGCTGTAATCCATGATTTACCATGGTATAGAAATTTACAGTAAAATAGGCTGTGTCGCCTTTTTGCGGTGTCTGTATAGCCGCTCCATTGTTTTGTATTTCTACATTTGTTAGTCCAAATACTGAAAGACTTGTTGGGTTATCAGTTCCTATCCACTGTGCTGGTGGTAAAAAGGGTGCAGTTTGTTCGTAGGTTTCTCTCATTTTACTGCTAACATATAAGCTTGCTATCATATTTGAATAATTTTTTAGTGCGCTCGATTTTCCGCAAGAATCGAGGGTTACATTGTCGAGTGTATTGAAAGCCTTGTAAAATGTTTGCACTACTTGCTCTTCTGTCATACCTTCTGTTGTAGGTTTAGAAAGATTAGATTGGATAATACTTCCCGCAACAAAGCCAACAGAAACAAGTATAAGAGCGACTACTGCTATTTTTGTTTTGTTTTTACGAAGAAAGCGTGCTTTTCGAAGTTGCTTTGCTTTTTTTTCAATAAAATGGGCTTTTTCTTTTTGTATTGATTCATTTGCTTTTTCAGTGGTAATTGTATGTATTTTTGCTGGTAGAGAAAGCGAGCTAATTTCTGGTTTTGGGCTTGACTCTCGAAGCTTAGCTGCAATTACGTCAGTCTTTGTTTTTTGTTTTTGTGGTTTTATACTTGTATGAGCTTTTGCTGTGAGTGAAAGGTTGTGATTAATTATTTTTGCTACATCAGAATCGGTGTTTACAAGCAGATGTAAAGGGATAAAGTTTGAGTCGTAATAGTCTGCACTTCTTTTTTCTCTGTCTATTTCAAGGTATGGCTTTTCACCAGAAAGGACTGTATAAAGGTAGGCTGAAAGTGTAAATCGCCAACTGTCTACATGACTTAACGCATTATTAATCCAGCAGCCGTATAATAGCGATGCTGTGTCTTTGTTTTGAGAAAGAATACTGCGCTCAAAAAGTTCAAATGGTAAAAAAAGTATTCCCTTTTCTGTAATGATTGTTCCCTCAGGACCACAGTTTGGAACGTCTATATCATTTTCAAAACTCCATTCGATGAAAGAAGAAAGTGTTTCAAGTAATTTTAGGGTGTTTTCTGATTTGTTTTCTAAAAGAGAAAGTAGTGTTGTGCCTTCTATGGAATCATTTGTTAATACAACTTCATCGCTATTGCTTTTTGCAATTGTCTTAGTATCGGTAAATCGAAAGTCTTCTATTGTAAACTCATCATTTTGTATTGATACAAAAATACCGGGCTCTGTTGTATATTGCCCCATTTTAGCATTTGCAAACTGGCGGGATGAAAGCCCGGTGTGTAATGTTAAACAAGATTCGTTTATTGTTACGATGGATTGTTTCGATTGCATGTATGTGTCCTTGTAAGTTTGGGGAGTTCACGCAGGATTCCCCCTCCGGCAACGCTGTTGCCACCTCCCCCAAACGGGAGGTTTGTTTTTCGTCCGACCGTCCGCCGCACGCGGC